>NZ_JAAHFV010000272.1:0-9019 GCF_010672755.1 Moorena sp. SIO1F2 | reverse complement strand
AGAGCTATTGGATTCAAATAATACGTACCTAGCTCGGGATGAAGTTCTGTTAGTACCGTCGTGAGATTCTTGGCGACGTTGTTGTTTTAGTTTTGATGCACGACCCATAGCAGACCTCTAAAAAACTAGTGTTGAATTTTTAAAAAATTATCATTCCGGGGGCAAGTGATTATTGACAAAAGCAGAATCCTAGGTTGACCAAAGATAGTGCAAATCCAAGACAAACCCAGGCAAAACCTCCTCCCCTGATAAAGTCTTAGGAGACTCCAACACCTCCACCACTTGTCCTGGTCGATAAATTTCCACTTGCCGTGCTTGAGGATTAATTAACCAGCCCAGACGTACCCCATTTTTTAGATATTCCTCCATCTTGGCTTGAGTCACCGTTAACCGATCACTTGGAGACATTAATTCTACCACAAAATCCGGGCAAATCGGTGGAAACTTCTGGCGTTGCTCTGGTTTAAGTGAATCCCAGCGTTGTTGTTTAATCCACGCTACATCCGGAGAACGGTCAGCACCATTAGGGAGTTTAAAGCATGTCGAAGAGTCAAAAACTTTACCTAGCTTAGTTCGTCGATTCCAGAGCACAAAATCAGCATTTATTTCTGAATTATAGTTACCAGTTTCTACCCCAGTAGGTGACATTATAATCACTTCTCCCTTGGCATTGCGCTCAAATTTAATCTCCGGGTTATTTCGACATAACTGATAAAATTGGTCATCGGTCAGTTGGATAATGTAATTAAAATTTACTGTAAAAGCCATCATGGTGATTTAAAATGTAGAATGGTAGGGACTATTGGACTTATTATCAATTTCCACAGGGATGATACAATCAGGACTATTGTTTCTGACATTATTCACAGTAGTGCTAACGGGATAAACACTCATCTTCTGGGCATCATAGGTAATCAGTAGTGGCTGCAATAGCTCCCGTTGACTTACCTGATTATGCAGCCATAAATCATAATCCCTAGGTTCTAATATCACTGGCATCCGATCATGGATCGGACTAATAATTTCATTAGCTACTGTAGTTATAATTGTACAAGAAGCAATTATCTCACCCGCTGGATTTTTCCAACGTTCCCAAAGTCCTGCAAAAGCAAACGGACGCTTATCTTTCATCTGGAAATACAACGGCTGCTTCTTGCCATCCTTTCGTCGCCACTCATAAAAACCATCCGCTACAACCAAGCAACGCCGACGACGGAATGCATTGCGAAATGCTGGCTTTTCTGCTACCGTTTCTGCTCTAGCATTAATCAGCTTTGCACCAATTTTAATATCCTTTGCCCAACTAGGAATTAAACCCCAACGTAACAATTGCCATTGTCGCTCGCTATCGTTTGAGGGGTTTAAGACTGTTGCTACCAGCTGAGTAGGGGCAATATTGTACTTAGCCTCCTCAGTTGGCACATTATCTAAATTAAAAGCTCGCGCTAGGCTTACCCCTATAGTTGTCAGGGTGAATCTACCACACATACTGGCTGGACGTGATTTAGTATTTATGTACTATTTTAAAAGCCAGTTATCCGTCCTGAGTGCTAAAAACTAGCAAGCTTGTATTAAGCGTTCGCGTAGCGTGACCGTAGGTCAATCGCAATTCAATCATTTGTGGCGGTCGGCTCTAGAAGGTTTGCTAGTTTCCTCCCTTCCTGGAGCAGCGTTCAAGTAATAGACCTTGACAAAATTAGCAATTAAATCAGCAATTAGCCGATTCCCGATTCCCGATTCCCGATTCCCGTTCCCCTCCTGGGAGGGGTTAGGGGTGGGTTCCGATTTCCGATTCCCGATTCCCGATTCCCGATTCCCGATTCCCTGCGCGCAGCCCTATAGTACGGGCAACCAGTCCGGTCACCCGTACAACCGTCAACTCTCAACGAACCATCAATGTCTTAAACATCTGTTTCGCTAAACTCACGATTCATGTGGTCAAAGGGCTGATCAACAAATCCGATATTCTCAATACCAGCTTCTTTGGCCATTGCTTTGACCATATCTTTCATAATCTCAATCCCACGAACCGTTGGAGCGATGGGCACACCTAGGGAATTATAAGTTTCCCGCAACCCTTGTAGAACCCGCTCATCCAGGACATTGGTATCACCAGCAACTAGGGCATAACTAGCATAGCGCAGGTAATAATCCAGATCTCGTAAACAAGCAGCATAACGACGAGTCGTATAAGAATTGCCACCTGGACGCAACAGTTCAGGAACTTCCTCATACAGTTGTGCTGATGCTTGCTTGACAATAGAAGCAGCATTGCCATTGATTAAAGTAGCTACAGCCACCCGAGCGGTGCCAGTTTCAAAGTAAGACTTAAGTGAATCGATGGCATCCCGATCTAGGTAGCGACCTGAGCTATCATAATTCCTAATCAAGTTTGTGACTAGATCCCTCATTAAATTATTCTCCCAACAACAATCTTGATAATTTTGATTTAGTATTGGTGTCTTCCCATGATTTAGGGCGAGAACTCAACAGATACAGAGCGCTACACTATGCACTCCACAGGAGTTAAACAGCAAGTTCAATGTTTACTTAACTCCAGACGCTATAATTGGCTGGAGCTAAGCGTATACATATCTTTCATCACTAGATTGTACCCTGTTGCTTGTTGCTTTCATCCTTAATGCTTCTTTAGAATTCGGCGTTGCCCACCATAGATAGGACCGATTAATTGCGCAAGACACTCCCAGAGGGGGGAAACAGGGAAACTAGAACCGACCGACCCAATGCTCCCACTAACCCCATTGCTTATATAGAGGCGATATAGAGGGATTTAGACAAAACCTTCCGTTCACCAGAGCCTAGTCTTGCCATAGTCTCCCTTGCTGAGCAGACAAAGACCTTATCTTGAGCCTTTATGGGAGCCTTTTTGCCAACCTGACTGAGTCTAGAAGTCGAAAATTTAATTTTTTATTCATATGAGATCCGATCATCTTAGGACATTCTGTATTGTTAGATACATAATGTCCTACTTTCTATCCCTAGGATGAGTCAGGAATCAGGGAACTACAACTTTTCACTGTTCAAGGGAAAAGCAAATCAAGATGCTTTTAAGGAAATAGTGCTCCTTGCACCACTCACAAAAAAAGTATCTCCCCACGAATAACTGACTCGGATGCTTACCCAGTCAGTCCTCGGTTTGGGAAAGCTTCAGTGTCGCCAATTTTGGTAGAGTCACTGACTCAAGTAATTTTATAAGGTTGTTTCTTTGTAAACAAACGTAAAGCTGATCAAAGGAGTCATTCATGCCTGAAACCCCACAAGACGTCTTGAAAATGATTCAAGACAACAACATAAAAATCATCGACCTTAAATTCATTGATATGCCAGGGATCTGGCAGCACTGCTCGTTCTACCAAGACCAAATAGAAGAGGATTCCTTTGTCGATGGAGTTCCCTTCGATGGTTCAAGTATTCGGGGTTGGAAAGCAATCAACGAATCTGACATGGCAATGGTTCCTGATCCCAAAACGGCTTGGATCGATCCATTTATGAAAGAACCAACCCTGAGCATGATTTGCAGCATTAAGGAACCGCGTACAGGGGAATGGTACAGCCGCGATCCTCGCAGCATTGCTCAGAAAGCCCTTGACTATCTGAGCAGCACTGGCATTGGGGATACCGCCTTCTTTGGTCCAGAAGCTGAATTCTTTGTGTTTGATGATGTTCGCTTTGACCAAACCGAGAGTCAGTGCTACTACTATGTAGACAGCGTTGAAGGTCGTTGGAATTCTGGTCGAGAAGAAGCAGGTGGTAACCTCGGATATAAGCCTCGCTATAAAGAAGGTTATTTCCCTGTCTCTCCCACAGACACCCTGCAAGACATGCGTACCGAAATGCTGCTGACTATGGCAGAGTGCGGTGTACCCATTGAAAAGCACCACCACGAAGTCGCTACAGGTGGACAGAACGAGTTGGGTTTCCGCTTTGGCACCCTAATTAAGGCTGCTGACGATCTGATGACTTATAAGTATGTCATCAAAAATGTTGCCAAAAAGTATGGCAGAACTGTCACCTTCATGCCCAAACCAATCTTTAACGACAATGGTTCGGGGATGCATACCCACCAATCGATCTGGAAGGATGGAGAACCCTTGTTTTGGGGTGATGGTTACGCCAACCTAAGTAAAATGGCGCTCAATTACATCGGTGGTTTACTAAAGCACGCACCAGCTCTGTTAGCATTTACCAACCCCAGCACCAACTCCTACAAGCGTCTGGTACCTGGGTTTGAAGCGCCCGTGAACTTAGCTTACTCCCAAGGTAACCGTTCAGCTTCCATCCGCATTCCTCTATCTGGCCCCAATCCCAAGGCGAAGCGGTTAGAGTTCCGTTGCCCTGATGCCACCTGTAACCCCTATCTCGCCTTCGCCGCTATGCTCTGTGCTGGTATTGATGGCATCAAGAACGAGATTGAACCAGGTGACTCTCTAGATGTGGATATTTACGACCTCTCTCCAGAGGAATTGAGCAAAATTCCATCCACCCCCGGTTCTCTAGAAGACGCTCTGGCAGCCTTAGAAAAGGATCATGCCTTCTTGACTGAATCAGGAGTATTCACCGAAGACTTCATTACCAACTGGATTGAATTCAAAATAGACAACGAAGTCAATCCCATGCGGTTGCGGCCTCATCCTTACGAGTTCGCACTCTACTACGATGTCTAGTACTTTGTCAATGGTTAACTAAGACCATTAGCCATCCTTAAGGGTGGCTTCTTTATTTATTTGTAACTCTTTATTAATTAATATTTCAGATCGCTCAGAAGTGACGAACACGTCGGACTAGATCTTTGCCGTTTTGAGTACCAAGATCTATAATCAAAGTAGTAGGGAAAAAAATTAAGAGCTAACCGCCACCTACTAATTAAAATAGAAATTTTTTGTATTGTTCCGGTGCGGAGGGGCATCCCGTATCGTTAATAAAGCTTGCCGAGTATCCGAACCGTTGGGTGGAGTTGGCAAGAAGCCCACACTGAACCGATAGGTCAGTGTGGGAATATGTCACCTAATAAAATCTATGACAGTTGCATATCCTCACAAATCAAACAATGGCATGGGTGCCCGTGAAATCCTGCCACATGTGGTACGCGATCGCAAACTTCACCTGGTCATGCTCAACCGCTATCGCTACAACGAACAACACAGTTGCCTGGATCTCACGGATTTGGTAGAAAACCTGGATGGTCAGCCAAAAGAACTGGTGCGGGATCTATCTCATCACATTGCTGACGAAGCTCGTCATGCCATGTGGCTGACTGACCTACTCATGGAACTGGGGGCAGATATTGGTAAGCCCCCTGGAGTGTCCTACATCAAGGAATTTGATCGACTCATCGACCAGGAAAGCTATAAACAACAAGGAAACCTTGAGGATCGGCTGATCCATGGATTGGCAGCAATTAATGTCACCGAAAAACGGGGATGTGAGTACTTCTCAGCTCACATCAAAGCATTGAACGACTCACCAAAAACTGAAGAAAATATTAAGATTCTCAAAACCATTGAACGGATTTTCCCAGAGGAAGTTGGTCATGTCCGTTGGGGGAATCGGTGGTTGGCACAAATTGCCAAGAAAAGCCCAGAACATCGACAGAAGGTCGAACAGGCAAAGCGCCAGTATGTAGCGATAGAACAGGCAGCTTATGAATCTGGTATAGATCTGATGGCAGGTGCTGAACTCCGCCGAATCAATAACTTGCTGGAGGTTGCCAATACCTTGCCAGTGTGGGAACGTCCTCAGTACCTGATCGAGCGCTTACCCCAAACATTGCTAGCCCCTGAACTACAAATGACCAGGATTCAGGTAGCACAAAAGGCTTGGCAGCAAGATCCACAAGGGTTTATAGAAAAATTTGTGCCAATGTTTTTAAAGGGTCTCAATCAGGTATCTAAAAATCAGCAAAAAGCAGTCTCCTAGAAAATTGGTCAAGTAATCAGAAGCTGAGCAAGTGCCTTTGTTAGTGTTTCGATCTCTCAAAGGTAAAATATAAGAAAAGGGTTCAAGGAAAAAGGTTAAAGAAAAATCATCTTTTACCCTTGACCCTTTCCTTTTTGCCTCTCTCACCTAATTCCATGTCTCGACCCTTGATTTAAGAAAATTAATCAACGTGTCAACAAGCATAGCTACAGGTGATACTGGGTCTTAGGCAAACCCCAAGACCAGCACAGAGAAATAGATTATGACAAACCCACAGCCGAATCCTGACACTCTATCTAGTCAAGACTTGTCAATGGCAGAAATCGTTGCCAGTGAGTTCAACCAGACTATGACTGCCGTTAACTATGTCGAAAACATTGAAACGGTCATCTCCAGCCTGGAACAAAACAATAGCGCTATGGTAAGCCACAGTGAAGAAGGCTACTTGTGGAAGTTTCAGTACGGTAGCGTGGAAGTATTCGTCCAGCTCACTGGTTCCACAGATGATGACACCTTTACAGCTTGGTCTTCTGTGATGCATCTACCTGCCAAGGACGAGGCAACATTGATGCGCAAACTCCTGGAAATGAACTGGTATGACACCTTTGAATCCCGCTTTGCTATTGTTGAGGATCAAGTTGTCGTGTTATCCACGCGAACTGTTGCTGAATTGTCCCCAGGAGAAATTTCTCGCGCCATTACCGTGGTAGCCACTATTGCCGATGACAATGATGACTTATTACAAGCTCAGTTTGGTGCCGCCTAGAATCTTCTGATTCAAGTTGATATTACCACACAGGTGAAGGAATAAAGCTTAAAACATACCAGTTAATCAATTAGCGAACAAATCAGCCAACAATGGCATTGTTTCATACTTCAGACTTACCACTTGAGACTTCTGATAGTTCAGACTTACCACTTCAGAGTTCATCCTGGCGTTTAATTCCCTTACTACAGGCATCAGGGCGGCTTCAGATGGCCATTGACCAGTGGCTACTAGCCCAGCACCAACGGGGAAAACATCCCCCAGTATTGCGATTTTATACCTGGGCATCACCAACCATCTCTCTTGGCTACCATCAACGCCGTTGGCCTGAGTTCTGGGAACAACTCACTTGGGCATCACAACCAGTAGAGCTGGTAAAGCGTCCCAGTGGTGGTAGAGCTGTGCTACATCACGGAGATTTGACCTATATGGTGGTTAATTCCGGGTTGACTGGTAAACGTCTTGATGCCTATCACCAAATTTGTGAGTTTTTGATTCAGGGGTGGCGCTCCCTTGGTGTAGAGTTGCACTATGGTTCAGCTGGACGGGGGTATATTCACAATCCCAACTGTTTCGGCACTGCTACTGGTGCCGATTTAGTGTTGGCAGATGGTTCTAAACTGATTGGTAGTGCTCAATTGCGCCGTGGTAATGTGATTTTGCAGCATGGCTCAATTCGCTTAGAACCAGATGCTGGACTGTATACTCACGTGTTTGGGGAAGCGCCCCCTCCCTTTAATCTACCCATGGCTCAACAGGGAGATGCCTTAATAAACATTGTGGTGGATGCCCTAACTCATGCTGCTGCTGATTGTTTTGGTGTGGAGTTGGTAGAGAAGCCTTTATCAAATCAGGAGTGGCAAGAAATTCTGGCTTTGGTAAATAGCAATCAGAACAAATCTGGTTGAACACCCATAGTTAAGGCTGATGGGAAAGCAGACAAGGACAGGTTTTTATCATGGGTAATAATCCAGAAATAATCAGGACTTAAGCAAAAGTAGGTAACAAACTCGCTTATGTCTGAAATTACTCCAAGAAACAACTTGGGCGTGATGACTTGTAAGCTCCGAATCTTGTTCCAAGCCAAATATCATCCTGGCTCGTTTCTCAATCTTTGACAATAACTGCAATAAATCCCACCTCCTGTCAGTATTTTCCCTGAGGGTAAGTTCAAGGTAAGTTTATATAATCCTAAACAAGCACCTTTTTCAGTAATAGCTTCAAGTATGAACCAGCACAGATGAATCAGGTTACCCATTTTTTTTTCCGGCTTAGGGTTTGCTAACTTTAATAAGTTAACTCATTTATCCAAATCAATTGATAATCACTAACTTTAATCTAATTATAACTCAAAAATATTTGTTTTATTTTAATTAAATTAGGATTAGACATGGTTAAGGGATAATAAATTATAGATATTTTTAAATTTATGAGTAAATCAATTTGTGTTGATAGGATCCTGAAGCAGTGACATACGATCAAGACAAAAATCTCATCTTAGTTGTAGATGATACACCGACAAATTTATCAGTTATATCCCAGGCTTTGCACAATGCTGGCTTTACGGTTGCTGTGGAAACAGATGGTGAAAGTGCGATTGAACAAGTTAACTATAATCAAGCAGATCTAATTCTATTGGACGTAATGATGCCAGTAATTGATGGATTTGAGACTTGCAAAAGACTAAAGGCAACAGGGCAAACGCATCTAAATTAGATTTAAAAATAAGCAAAAATGTGATAAAAAAAAACCAGGTTAAGTTGATCACAAAATATGATATCATGACTTCATGACTAATTTTTAATAACTCGTTGGCGTGTCTGACAAGTGCATGGTCTGACTCTCACCAATTAGTCTTAGGACAACATAAAGTTAAGGATAAATCTAAGGAAATTACCGCTATCCCTCAATTACTAGAAATGCTATCAATTGAGGGAAGCATAATTACTATAGCAATTCTATAACTGGTGAGGTACAAATATCTAGGTTTTAGGGAGCAGGGAGCAGGGAGCAGGGAGCAGGGAGCAGGGATTAGGAACCCACCCCTAACCCCTCCCAGGAGGGTAGGGCTGTTTCATTCTGGCCAAAAATAGATGGGGAGATGGGGAGATGGGGAGATGGGGAGAATTTTGGACGAATAGTCGTGATTTTGGCCAAATTTATCTAACCATACTCAAAAGCCGAATCACGAATTGTTAGTCATTTGAGTTGATTGAAGCCGGCTAATTAGTCAGATTTTAATGACTAAATTTGGGGATTTTTCGGAAAATTTTGAGCTATTTCCCTATCCCCCTATCCCCCTATCCCCCTATCTCC
>NZ_JAAHFV010000271.1:0-9077 GCF_010672755.1 Moorena sp. SIO1F2 | reverse complement strand
TATGGGACTGAGTCTGCTAGATGCAGTTGAGCTTGGATGGCTTGACTCCAAACATAGCAAAACTCGGGCTTTCAAGCAACTCCTGGTCGAGATGCCAGGAAAGCCTAGACAGATGAGTGGGAGGCTTGGGCAAAATTGCCAGAACCTTGGGCAGGGAACTCAGTAAAATTTTGTACTAGCTTGGTAGAAGCCACCGGGGTGGCTGCTGCTCCAGGAGCTGGTTTTGGCAAGGCTGGTGAAGGCTATGTCCGTTTTGCCTTAGTACACGAACCAGACGTTTTGGAAAGAGCAGTGGAGAGAATTTCAGGATTTTTGCAATCTCATTAATAGGTACCCAATACTCTGTCGAATTTAATGTTAAGGGTTAGGGCAAGGTCTGAAGAAACCGTAAGAGGCTGGCATCATGGATGTTGATCCAACAATCCCCGTCTATGCACGAGCGGGGAGTGTCAATGATTGTTAACCTGTTAGAGTAGCTGATTACTATCCTTATTGACAGGCAGATCGAAAAGTACTTCAAACTTTGCTTCTGGCATATACCGATCCAAAAATCGGAGATGGTTATCAGCATCCTGACGATTAAAGAACCTAGCAACTGTATACCTTTGGCATTTAGGCAGTAGACGCATAAGAGCCCAAGGACGAGTGTAGTCTTCTGTTAGTGGAATTTGTCGATTAGTCATGCTTACCCCTGATTTGAAGTAATAAGAGCACTGGATAATTGCTTGATGAAAGGCGATGGACTAAGTCCATCGCCTAGGTGATGAAAAACCTTTGTTTTCTTAGGTGCGCTCTTACCATTAAGAATTAAATTCGCCAACGGCAAGCGCACCTGTCGAATCTTTAGTCAGATTAATCTAAAATGGCTGACTAAAAAAACGACCGGGTGATCTGGACATTATGATGGTTCTGTGATACCTGCAGACTACTGATCACAAAAGGGAAAGATTATGAGCTGATTGCGGTGCGAGCCCGGTCGGATTTCCCGACAAGCGTGAACGCGCACCAACAGAAAAGCTCACCTGTTAACAGAGCTGTCCGCCGTAACCCACCAATATTCAGCTGTCTTAAGATTTACTTTATAAACAGTCTCTAATTTTAATCAGCTAGCCTAGGGGTTAAATGTAAGTATTTAGTAAAAAAAAGCCCTTTAACAGTACACTTCCGAGATTAGAGCGTAAGACACATTTGCTATAATAATGGTATTTGACACTCCCCGGTCTAAAGACGCGGGGATTATTCACTCAACGACCCAGCTTCCTGAACCTGGTCGGAACCAAGAACAGTAGAGGCCAAATCTCCTGAAGCGTTCAGGTCTATGACCCAAGTTCCGACGTGCCCCGTCGTACTTATGGCTCTATTTCGGATGTTGATGGCGGCATTGTGGTCTCTATCTAACTGGCAGCCACACTTACAGGCATGAGTTCGAGTTGATAGAGACTTCTTAACTACTTCGCCACAATCAGAGCAGTTTTGACTAGTATAGGCGGGATTTACTGCAACAGTTATCCTGCCAAATTTAGTTCCAAAATGCTCTAACCATTTCCTAAATTGATACCAACCTGCGTCATTAATAGATTTAGCGAGACAATGATTTTTTACTAGATTCTTAACTCTTAAATCTTGCCTTCGGCACGCTGCGCGAACGTAGGCGACCAAATCGTTAGATCGGATTACGCAACGTGCAAGTCTCTTTGCATGTTCTTGACGCTGCCTACTTATTTTAAGGTGCTGTCTGCCTAGTCTATTAACCGCTTTTCTGCGATTGGATGAGCCTTTCTTTTTCCGGGAAACCCGGCGTTGATAAAACTTTAATCGCTTCTCCCCTTTTCTATAAAATCGGGGATTGGGTTCAGAATAGCCATTAGAGTCTGTATAGAACTCTTTGAGTCCTACATCCAGTCCTATCATCTCGCCAGTATGGGGTAGTTCCTCTTCCACGTTCACTGCAACACAAAATTGAACGTAGTACCCATCGGCTCGCTTGACTATCCGAACCCGGTTAATCTGCTTTTTGTCAAAGCGCCACAAGTCCCAGGTACCTTTTAGTTTGAGCTTTCCAATCCCTTTTTTATCCGTAAACGTTATCGATTTTTTGTCAGGGGATAGCTTCCATCCTGACTTTTTATACTCGACAGACCGAGTACGTTTCTGAAATTTAGGAAAACCCTTTTTACCTGGAACTTTTTTATTACAGTTATCGTAGAATTTAACAATCGATGACCATGCCCTCTCAGACGCAGCCTGACGAGCAGTAGAGTTTAATTCATTAGCAAAAGGGAATTCTTTGGCCAGTATTTTGGAGTACCGGCTAAGGTCACTCTTCCCTGTCCCTTTATTGTCCAACCACAGACGGATGCAACTATTTCGGATAAACTTAACCGTCCGAATGGCTTCGTCTATAGCTGAATATTGGGATTCTTTGCCTTTGGCTTTGAACTCTAGAATAATCACCGAATATCGACCTCTTTTGCTCTATATTTAGACTAGCATATTTATATAAAAATATTAAGTAAAAGTCGAGATTTTCTTCGCCAAAGGTGACGCTAAGCGAACACGGCGACTAAAGTCGCTGCGAGTTTTCATCCCCGAGACGAAACCTGATTAATAGTGCAGCCTTACAACAAAACCTGTCACATGCAGATGCATAGCCTACCAACTTGCTTTGGCTGCACTATTCTTGCGGTAACTTCTGACCCGGTCTAAAGACACGGGGCTTTCGACTATCGGGGATTTTTGTAAAAATCTCTAACAATTACCAATCATAAAAAACAAAAAGTTACATAAAAATTGTCAACTCAACTCCTTGGATTAATTGTAAGGAGTAACGCTGTAGCTAATGAGATAGTGTACATTATTGGGAAGACTGGACAAAAAATGCCTTAAGTTCCATCAATAAACTTAACCCTTAATTGTAACATTCAATGACTACTGCTGCACCAGCTAAAACTCAATACGAAGCAATCATTGGTTTAGAAACCCATTGTCAGCTTAGTACCGAAACCAAGATTTTTTCTAACTCTTCCACAAAATTTGGTGCTACCCCTAATACCAATATTGACCCAATTTGTATGGGGATGCCAGGAGTGTTACCGGTTCTGAATCAAAAGGTACTAGAGTATGCTGTCAAAGCAGGTTTAGCACTCAATTGCCAGATTGCTCCCTACAGCAAATTTGACCGGAAACAGTATTTTTATCCTGACCTACCCAAAAACTACCAGATTTCCCAATACGACTTGCCCATTGCTGAGCATGGCTCACTGGAAATTGAATTGTCCGATGATGAGGGTAATCCTATCCGTAAAACCATTGGCATCACTCGCCTACACATGGAGGAAGATGCGGGGAAACTGGTTCATGCTGGTAGTGACCGACTGGCTGGTTCTACCTACTCCCTAGTAGATTTCAACCGTGCTGGGGTACCCCTGATTGAAATAGTATCAGAACCGGATCTGCGCTCTGGTCAAGAGGCAGCAGAATACGCTCAAGAGCTGCGTCGGATTGTACGCTACATCGGTGTCAGTGATGGCAACATGCAAGAAGGGTCCCTGCGTTGTGATGTCAATATATCTGTACGTCCTGTTGGTCAGAAGGAGTTTGGCACCAAAGTTGAAATCAAGAATATGAACTCCTTCAATGCTATCCAGAAGGCGATTGAGTACGAAATTGACCGCCAAATCGCAGCTGTGGAAGCTGGAAAATCGATTATTCAAGAAACTCGCCTTTGGGAAGAGGGTAGTCAACGCACCATTAGTATGCGGACTAAGGAAGGATCCAGCGATTACCGCTATTTTCCTGAACCTGACTTACCACCGATTGAAGTGTCAACGGAACAATTAGAGCAATGGCGCAGTGAGCTAGCAGAACTTCCGGCCCAGAAGCGGCATCGTTATGAAAGTGAACTGGGACTTTCTGCCTATGATGCCCGGGTGTTGACGGATGATCGTCAAGTGGCAGAGTATTTTGAAACAACTGTTGCTGCTAATGCTAATCCCAAACAAGCCGCAAACTGGGTAATGGGAGATATTGCTGCTTATCTTAAGACTGAGAAACTGGCTATTACAGAGATTGCTCTCAAACCCGAGACTCTGGCAGAACTGATCAACCTGATTGATAATGACACCATTAGTGGTAAGATTGCCAAGGAGATTTTGCCAGAATTACTCTCTAAAGGGGGTTCTGCTAGGGAACTAGTGGAACGTAAGGGTTTGATTAAGATCTCTGACCCAAATGAACTCTCAACCATTATTGATGAGGTACTGGCTGCCAATCCTAAGGAACTCGAACAGTATCGCAATGGTAAGACCAAGCTGCAAGGTTTCTTTGTGGGACAGGTGATGAAGAAAACTAGCGGACGAGCTGATCCTAAGCTGACTAACCAAATTTTGGGCAAGAAGCTCAAGGGTGATTGAGGCAACGGGCTTGCCAGGTGTTGCTGATCACTAAATCACTAATTACCAACCACAAATAACAAATAACAAAGAAAAGGAGAGTCACTGTCGTGACCCTCCCGATCATCAGGGTGCATCTACATATCAAAATATACACTATTTTGTATGAGGGGTGTAACCCCTTTTTTTGTTTTTTTGTAAAGTTTTGAGATTTTATAGCAATTCTGGAAATTACGGCTACACATCAAGCTACAGATCAATACCCTTGGTGCGTAAGTCCATAAGACTTGATATAATCCCGGATCGGGCATGAATTATGGTTAAATGGAGGAATCATGTCGGACTGGCAAGAGATTAGTGGTGGGATAACAGCTCCCAGGGGCTATCAGGCAGCAGGGATTACCGCAGGTTTAAAACCGTCGGGTCAGCCAGACTTAGCGTTGATATTATCAGAGGTGGATGCGATCGCAGCTGGGGTGTTCACCACCAGTCATGTCCGGGCTGCTTGTGTAGATTATTGCCGTCAATGCTTACAATCTAAAGCTAGTGCTCGTGCTATTTTGTGTAATGCTGGACAAGCCAATGCAGCAACGGGTGAGCAGGGTTGGCAAGATGCTCTAGCTAGTGCTAAAGCTTTGGGTGAAGCACTCAATGTTTCCCCTAAGTCGATTTTGTTGGCATCGACGGGGGTGATTGGTCAACGCATCAAGATGGATGCTCTATTGTCAGGAATTCCCCAATTGGTAGCACAAGCATCAGAAACTGGTTCCGATGCAGCAGCTCAAGGGATTATTACCACGGATTTAGTCACTAAATCCATTGCTCTGGAAACCATGATTGATGACCGTCCGGTCAGGATAGGTGGTATTGCTAAGGGCTCTGGTATGATTCATCCCAACATGGCGACTATGCTAGCATTTGTAACCTGTGATGCTGCAGTGTCTACTTCCCTGTGGCAACAGATGTTACAGCAGGCAGCGGATAAAAGTTTTAATCAAATTACCGTAGATGGGGATACCAGCACCAATGACACTCTAATTGCCTTGGCTAATGGTCAGTCCCGAACATCAGCAATTACAGAAATCGGACCAGCCGCTGTGAAGTTGGAGGGGATGCTGACAGCAGTATGTCAGCATTTGGCAAAAGCGATCGCACGGGATGGAGAAGGGGCAACCTGTTTGATTGAAGTCCAAGTGACTGGGGCACCGGATGATAAAGGGGCTCGTCAAATTGCTAAGACCATTGTTGGGTCATCCTTGGTCAAGTCTGCCATCTTTGGACGAGACCCAAACTGGGGCAGAATTGCCGCAGCCGCTGGCCGTGCAGGAGTACCGTTTGACCAAGAAAACCTGCGGATTCAGTTGGGGGATGTCTTGCTGATGGACAATGGTCAACCCTTAGGGTTTGACCCTCAACAGGCTAGTGATTATCTCAAGCAGGCTGCTGCTGGTGCTTATCTTAAAGAAGATACGGTTTTAATTCAGGTTAATGTGGGCAATGGTCATGGTGTTGGTCAGGCTTGGGGTTGTGATTTGAGTTATGACTATGTCCGAATTAATGCCGAATATACCACTTGATTAGCTTTGTTGCCAAAGACGTTTTAAACAATAACAAACCATAACAAATACTGATAGGAAAGGGAACAGGGAACAGGGAACAGGGAACAGGGAACAAAGATTCTCATAATTCCTACACGGATCCCTATAATAATCAATTAATCAACCTAGTTATGGTTAATTGGTTATTGTTGTTGGTTATGGTTAATTAGTTATTGCTTATTTAAAGACCAATCATAGTTCAGATATTTTATCTTGTAATTCCCCTGTTCAAGATACTCCTGATCCTCTGAACTAAGGTAGTCACTGATAAAGTTTAACACCGCCCGTTGATTGGCGTTACCAGTAAATTTGTCATCGACACCATAGGTTTTTTTCCAATCTTCGCCAAACCACTTAAAGATGGAAGAAAGATATACGGTATCTTTTTGACGATCAATACGAAAGCCATGGGGACTAACTAAAAATTTCTGTGTCTGGTCATCCAGTTGCTGATCGAGTTTTTCCCCAGTATAAGGTTCGTTTCTTAAGGGAGGACAACTGATAGCGGCGCAAACTAAAGCCATATGAATTCGGGGTTCGTTGAATTGCGTTCGCAGTGTCTTGTGTTCGATATTATCTAAGGTTTTAGATTCTCCAGCAATGTTGAATTCGCGTCCTTTCCAGACTCCTTTAATGTCCCGAATACTCTTTTTGAGAGGGTTTTGGTCAATAATTGATTCTAGAGTAAAGGAGTTGTAAGCATTTATCAAGAAAGCAATCTTTTCTGCTTCATCCCAAGACTGATAGGTGCTAGTATCAACAGCACCTAAGGAGGCATTAAACGTCTCCAGTTGCTCTGGATTTTGCTGCAATTCTTGGTAATTAACTAGCGCTTTATTGTTGACATAGGTTTTTAGGACAGTAGCATAGTCGTCATAATTCAATAGACTCGTGTCAGTAGCTCTATTTACTTGTACTTGAGACTCTTGTGCTGGTGCTTGATTTATCGGTACGGAAAGTGTACAACTTGTCAGAATAATCAGAGTTGGAAGTAGGGTTAGTAATTTCTTGGATGTATTCATAGTGGTTCAGATGATTTAGCCGATAATATGCTTGACCTGTAAGCATATGCGCTACGCGCACGCTGCGCGAACAGCAGTCAGCCGTCAGCCGTCAGCTAATGTAACAGAGATTAAAGCAATGCTTACCTGTTTTATTCAAAAGATGTAACTCAGATTAAAGCAATGCTTACCTGTTTTATTCAAAAGCTGTTCGCGTAGCGCTAATCGCTGTTCGCTGATAGCTGATAGCTGATAGCTGATAGCTGATAGCTGATAGCTGATAGCTGATAGCTGATAGCTGATAGCTGATAGCTTACCTTGACCTAGGCAATTTTGATTAAAGCTAATCAATCTGAGTTTTGGTTGAGAGCAACATTAGGATTGTGGTAATGGGTCCAAAACCAACCCAAAACAAAGGGTAACCATAGCCACCATCGCTCCTGAGGAGTTAGATACCAGCTGTAGTTATCTAAAGCCATGCGATGCTGAAGTACAAAGTAAATAAAAGCAGAGATACTGACTAAACGTACTCCCAGATTCCTAGAAGGAACAGCAAAAGGAATTATCCAAGTGAAGTACCAAGCATGGATAATCGGAGATAGGATTAGTAGGCAAAAAAAGTACCATTCTGTGAATTGTTGAAAATTGCGCGATCGCAAAATTAGCCAACTTACCGTTAACCCTAGGGGAAAAGCATAAATCCAATTAACCCAGCGAGAAGGTTCCCAATATTCGCTAACAATATAAGGAATCAATTCCGCACTGCGACCATGGGATACAAACACTGATCCAGTAGGAATCAAAGGACATTCTCCACTAGAGCAAAATTGGAGAGCAGTGATGCCAAAAGGTAAGAAACCGCACAATAGCACTACTATTGCTAGTTTTACCCCTACTTTTCGGAAAGCTTGCCAGGTCAGAAACCCTAAAATTGGCAAAGACATCCACTTCACTGCCATACTAATTCCTACCAGTAAAGCCGAAGCAATCCAGTGCCACCAGGTCAGGGAGTGATCCGATGAAGACATCAAGGGGTTAGTAAATGGGGAGTATTCTGCTACTGTCCCACTGTCCAACGTTTCCTCTATTTCTGTTATTTTTGTCTGCCTTAAACTCTCTGTTTTTTTGTCAAATACTAACCAAGCTGCAACTAGGGGTAAAATAAACCAACTGTCGTAATGAGCACCACCAGCAAAGGAGTAAATGATTAAAGGATTCCAAGCATAGAAAATTGCCTGTTGATAACCAAATCGACGACTGAGTAACCAACAGATTAATAAGTCCGCTAAGATAAATGCAATTTTGAACAACCAAACCTTAAGGTCAATCAGCGCTAAGAGCCGAAAACCTAATTGCGCTACTGGTGGATAGATAGCAGAAACAGTAGGATGATTGATTAGTGACCACCATTCCGTATGGTAGGGAATCAGTTCAGCAGCATTAGGTGGCAAATGGTATGGACTAAACCCTAAGGTTTGAATATACCCTTCCCATAGATAGCGCCATACATCATCTCCAGGATACATTGGTAGCAACAGCAGCCTGCTTAGGATAGTAGTACTCCAAAAATGTAGTCCTGAGTGCTTAGTTTTGAGTTTTCGGAAGTACTTGATACTAAGAGATTTGGTAAATCCTTTGTAGACCTGTTGCCAAAGTCTTGTCTTGATACTGTTGTTGTTAATTCTGTTGTTAATTCTGTTGTTAATTCTTTTTGCTTGTTGGGAAATCCCAAGTTTGCTGTTACCAACTTCCGCAGGATATCTAGTATAGACGCTTAATCCCCAAGACAACAGAAAACCTAAGCTGATCACACTGATACCTAACCAAAATCGAGGCACAGCTCCCACCTCTCGGAAATCCCCATGAGGCACAATCAAGATACAACCTAACAACAGGAGTAGAGAACTAAGCCATATATATAGCGTTTTCATTTGAGATGTGAAACTAGGATTGATGGAAATTCCCTATTCCCTCTTCAACACTTTTACCGATTGTGCCATCTGCCTGGGTAAGCTTAAGGCGACGTAGATATAGACGACCTAAAGTCATTAGAATTATTGTTCCTGCTTGGACACTACCAGAAAGGG
>NZ_JAAHFV010000270.1:0-9094 GCF_010672755.1 Moorena sp. SIO1F2 | reverse complement strand
ATTGAGGTGGAATCGGTAGTGGGAGAGGGGTCTTGTTTTACAGTTTGGTTACCCACTCAACCCATGGTACCAGCGACTTCAGGAAAAGCTATGCCTAAGTCCAACCTAACTCTCAAAGCTCAAGGCACTGTGGCCTTAGTGGAAAACCAAGAAGAGATGGCTACCCTAATTTGCGAAATTTTGACCGCAGCAGGCTATAAAGTAATTTGGTTGATTGATGGTTCCACTGCCATCAAACAAATTGCATTGCTTAAGCCCCAGACGATCATTATTGATTGGCAGTTACCGACTAGGGAGGGTTACGAAATGACTCAATGGCTGCGTCAATCCTCCACAACCGGTGGGGTAAAAATTCTGGCTTTAACGATTCCGAGCCTGCCAAACATAGAGCAACAAGAAATGATGGAGGTAGTGGATGATTACTTATATAAACCGATCGAACCCATGGATTTATTGTACAGGGTTATGGCTTTGGTGGAAAGTTATAGCGCTGCGCTATAGCTGCTAAACCAAGGAGTGTAACTAAACCAAGGATGCTGCTAGGTTCCGGCACGTCTTCTGGGACAACGAAAGCATTATCTTGGATCTTGCTAATGCTTGAGTTTCGGCGAATAATGTCCGAGAGGCGAGTGCTTTCTAGATCTGGAGCCAAGGCCAGCAGATGATCGAGATCGTTGAGGAAAAAGAACCGGTCACCATCCCGTGCCCGCCTGAACTGGTCTGAGATCACTGTATTGAATAGTTCACCGACCAAGCCACCGTTGAAGGAGTCCTCAGATATTCCTCCAATCCACCAATCCACATCGTCTACAGACTGGTAGATTTGTTCAAATAGAGCTGCTATTTCTGGGTCAGAAGTAATGCCAAGTTCGGTGTTGGTGGTCAAGAAGCCAGTGACCGGAGCCAAACCGAGTTCCACACGAGCCTGATTGTAGCCGGGAAGGCCAACTTCCCTTCCCCGTGCAATATTTAGTGAAGCAAGGTCAAAGCCACCGGTGGGAATCGAGGCCAGGAAATTCCGCACCTCGTCCACTATCTGATTGTCAAACTCTTGAGCCACTTGGGAAGCTAAACCGAAAAACAGTGAATCGACGCCGTTATCAATCACCTCTTGGGGAGTGAAAAAGGCATCGGAAAGGGAGACCCCTCCGGGGGAAGTGCCGTCATTGTTAATGCGCTGAAGCTCTGGGGACAGAAAAGTGTGGCCAACGCGGAAGGTACCATTGGCAAATTCCACGCTGACACGTGGGTCAACGGTGGAATCGTAGCCAGAGTAATCCTCCAAAAGGCTATCGCCAATGAACAGCGGTAGGAATTCATTGTATGTGATTACCTGAATCTGAGCGCCGACCACCTTACGGGTTGATTCGTAGATAAAGTCCCCTTTATCAAGTCCTGACTCTTCTAACTTCTCCAAAATCACCGGGTCACCAGCGTCAATTTGTTGAGCAAGTGTTTCAGCTATCCGATTGTGCTCCCGCACGAACAAGGTGTGAACTGCGGTTAACCCAATCTGTTCGTTGACACGAACATCGCCACCGATGAACAACTCTTCTGGTGCTAATGCTCCAGACCGGTCAGTGTTGGCATTAGGCAATCCCCCAGTGTTGAAAGGCAGTAGCTCTTCACCATTGATAATCTGGCTCTTGAGCTTTCCAGTACCATCATTCGTACGCAAAAATTCCGCCCGCACTGAATCAGATCCGTAGACCTGTGAACCATCAATAAAAGAAGTTAGCTGGTTGATCTGCTGGCGCGGATTGCCAGGTCCAGTGCCAGTACCTGGAGCTGTAGGAACCCTAACAAAGGGTATAGATGGGGCGAGTGGATCTGGAAGACCAGTGGAAATGTCAATGGGATTAATTGGGATAGGGGTGAAATCCTCTGGTGGGGGAGCGGCCTCTCCCTCATTGAGATCCAAGTCGTGATCAATGAACTGCCCCCACTGCCAGATCCAGTCGCTGGCGTTGAGGAAATTAGGCACGAATTCAGTCTGGCGGACAATGGTATTGCTAATGTCACGAGCGTTAGGCAGAACATTGCCAGTCGGACCGGTTATTCTTGGTGCGTTGAAGCCATCTTCGTACTCAGGAGTCAGGAGCCGAAGTAGTGGTGTTTCGGCTTCACCCAATGTCGGATCATTGGGGTTGTTGTTCAATCCGTTAATGGTGCGAAATTCTCCTGCAGCAGCAGGCACAGACATGGTAAATCCTAGGGCAGCAAAAGTGGTTACTGCTAGACCAAGCTGACGAGGCTTGAGATTTCTAACCACTTTCAAGTTAGATAAATGATTTTTCATAAGGTTAGTACTTAGGTTAAGATTGCATCCCAACCGCTAATGTGGTAGATGCAGTAAAATACTCTATCTGTTCTAAGAAGGTGTTTGAAAAGTAGCTACATGGTTTGGTAAATGCGGGTAGTTTACTTTAGTTATCCCCAAGATTCAGAGGTTTTCGTCTAAAGTAATTCCTCAAGTAAGTCCCTCATTTATCGCCAGTAAATAATTTTTAAAACGGGCTTTTAGAGCGATTAATTATTTATTTTAGCTACAGTTTCCGTAATTCCCCCATAGTCAAGATTAAAAATTACTGCTAATTGCCGCTAATTTTAATATAGCTGGATTTCGGCTCTCTACCGCAAAAAAAAAAATTTTTACATAATCTTTAATAATTCTTTAATTAAAGATTATCTGGATAGATACGCACGTAAGCATTCAGCTATCAGCCGTCAGCCGTCAGCTTATTTTATTCACAAGCACCATTAGTAGCCTAAGCTATGGGCATAAACTGTTCGGTGTAGCGTGGCCACAGACCTTTAGCTGTTCGGTGTAGCGTGGGCGTAGCCCATTAGCTGATACGCGACACGCTGATAGCTGACGGCTGAATGCTTACAGACGCACAATAAATCAATATCTTGTCAAGCCAATAAATCTTGATTGTAGATAAATATAGTGTAAGGATTTAGGTATAGGGGTTGACAAAAGCATAAAATTTAAAGTAGCCATTGATGAGTAAAGCCACTCTACGTCTTTTGGCTGAGGAATCGCGCCAGTTTATCAACGAAAAACTGGTGGAAATTATGCTTGGGCAACAAAGCTTGATTAATCAGCTATAACTGGAAATATAAAGACTGAAATTCAGCATAAAATTAGACTCAATGACATGAGAATTACCCTTAAAATGACCTGATTTTAAAAAGCGATAAAGTCAAAACAAAACACATACAACTACCAAGCAGATTTCCGTAAGAGTCCGTGGCGCTGGTAGATGGAGAGATGGGTAAATAGGGAGATCGGGAGATGGTAATATTTTTATTAAGGGTAATTATCTGGAGGTAATATAATACAATAAACCCAGTGCTTAAACCAATTACTATATAACGGTTATTAGATTTATGAGCTACACATAATTTTTTCCCGATTCCCGATTCCCGATTCCCGATTCCCGATTCCCGATTCCCTAAAATCCAAAACTTCTGTAGCTTACCTATTTTATAAATGCTGTGAAACCTCTATATATCGATCATCACTTACTGTAACCACCAACAACATGGCAGCTAATTATCTCAATTCAATTCGTCATAGTCTAATTGTTTCTTGTCAGGCACCCCGTGACTCACCCCTGCACCACCCCCTAGTGATTGCCGCTATGGCACAAGCTTCGATAAATCAGGGGGCATCGGGTGTGCGTATTGATACACCTGACCATGTGGCAGCTGTCCGTAGTCAATGTCCCACTGCTCCAATTATTGGCTTGTGGAAGCAACAGTTACCGGAGTCTGAGGTTTATATTACTCCCCAGTTTCACCATGCTAAAGCGATCGCATCCGCTGGTGCTGATATTATTGCCATTGATGCCACATTACGGGAACGTCCTGGAGGGGAAACAGTTCAAGATTTAATTAAGCAGATTCACGATACACTGGGTAAACCGGTGATGGCAGATGTGGATACCCTTGAGAGTGCGATCGCAGCACAAGCCGCTGGTGTGGATTTAGTTGGTACCACCCTCTATGGCTACACCGCTCAAACCAGCCATCTTTGTCCTCCCGGCTTTGGCCTACTCAGCCAGTTAGTGAACCATCTAGACATCCCAACCATTTGCGAAGGAGGTATTGCCACCCCCGAGATGGCTAAAACTTCCCTAAAGTTGGGAGCCTATGCAGTTGTTGTCGGCACTGCGATTACTGGTATTGATTTGCAAGTTAAGGCTTTCGTAGAGTCATTATAAGTAGGATTAAGCCTATAATTGCCCTTCCTAGAAGCTGGAAAACCTATCGTTTTGTTGAGAATTCAGGTTCTGTAGCCAGTCTTGACCCAACTGAATGGTAATATCTGAGGAAAAAGCACCGGTGCTTTCCACCCGCACTTCCCCAAATCCCAAATAGTTACGGATAGTGCCAGCACTTTCATCGTCTCCCTGTTGGGCAATAATGCGAGTGGTGCGCAATGGTTCCCTGGACAATTTCTGATCAATACGAACATTCTGGTAGCCAGCTTGGCTGAGTTTGCGGAGCATAGCCTTAGGGACTTCAGAAGAATCTGTAGTGTATTGAATGGCAATCCGCAGGGATGTGGAGTTGGCATTGGAGTAATAGGTATAACCTTGACCAAAGTGCTGAGACACCATCTGCTGGATGCGGCGGTGGTTTGGCAACCAGTAACTGGCTTGTTTCTTGCCATCGTTACTAAATCGACCAGGCAGCATTAGCATTTGGACATTGGCTCGTTTAGTCTTGGTGGCAAAACCCGCTAATGCCACTAGCTCTTCTACACTTAAGTTGGTGTCAATGTGGGACTGAATAACTGAGAGGATTTGTGGGATTCGTGCTATAGTGCTAGGTTTTAGTGCCTGTTCTACCAAAGCCCTCATCAGCATTTGTTGCCGCTGAACTCGACCAATATCCCCATACTTGTCATAGCGAAAGCGCAGGAACTGCATCGCTTTATTACCATCCAGGTGCTGTCTACCTTTTTTGAGGTTGATATAAAGGTGTTGAGAGTGGTCGGTGTACTTCATGTCCTTGGGAATATAGACCGTAACTCCTCCCAAGGCATCCACCAGTTTTTCCACACCCTGAACGTTTACTCGGATATAACGGTCAATGGGCACATCATCAAGAAGATCACTGACCGCCTTCGCTGTGAGTGCAGGCCCGCCAAAATAATTTGCAGCATTGAGCTTAATTTTACCATGTTTCTCAATACGAGTTTGAGTATCACGAGGCATGGAAAGAACTTTGACTTTTTCCCCGTCTGGGTCAAACCGTAGCAGGAGCATGGTATCTGACAAACCCTCTAAGGAATTGACCAGAGCGTGGTATCCCAGGTCTACTTCTGGGGGTTTATCTAGATCAGAGGTTAGGACTTTGATACCAAGAAATAAGATATTAACTGGTCGAGTCAACTCCGGCAAGTGCATGGTGTTGCTGGAGATGGTTTCCTCTTGGTTAAATACAGATTTCTCGTCCGGAGTCAGTTCACTTTGCAGCAAAGGGGTACTTGCCAGGGATACAGCTAGCATTGCACCTGCTGCCGCAGATGACATTGCCACTGCGGTAAAACCTAGCCAAAGCCAGAGCAAATTCCCTCGCTTGACTTTTACCTTTTTTCTGCGAACGGGGCGAGTAGGTCTTCTCACTACACGGCGTTTTCGATAAGTTCTTTGAACTGGCACTGGGCTTCCTCACACACAGGCAATAGGGATGGTATTGACAGAAGAAGACTATTCACTCCTGACCGGTTTCACATGGTTGACCTGGATCTTCCATCTTAAGGTTTAGTATTAATACTCTATAGCAGGTTTTATAACAGGTTGCTGCCTGATCAGGTAAATTTTCGATCAACCTTGCCCAATCCTTCAGTCAAAACCATCATTAGAGTACATTATTTCTTTTAGTAAACCCCTAAACTAGGACAAATACTTGCCCAGGATTCCTTCAGAGATCCGGCTAATCCCAGGCAAGCGTGGTGACTGGCGCTGCCATAAGCGCACCATCACAGCGAAACTGACCAGAAAATAGCCAGATGTCAGCATAGCATTGAGAAACAGCAAGCGTAATGTCCAAAATTCCGACAATTGTGCTCCTGCTGATAATAAACTGTACCCTAGCAACCAACCAAAGGCCAAGGTGACCGACAAGCGACTGACGGTTTTTTCCTCTCTGGTTCCCTGAGAGTGGTACACTGTCCACAGTGCTGGAAACAAGCCAAAGATGGGGACAAGGTAAATAAATAGCTGTAGGCGCTGAATATCTTGATTTTCGGTAGATTTAGTGTTTTTCACATGCTGTTTCATCCGTAGCTTGCCTTGATAATCGCTCAAACCCCATGACTTGGTAGTTTTACCTCTTATCATGACATTACCTAGTGGTTATTCACCAATGGCAATAATATAGTAATAGCAATAGGGCAATGGCAACATGGATAATCAGCTAACCTTCATTATCAAACTCGTAATCCTCTCCACGATAATAGCTGTTATTATTAAATACGTTGCTCCCAGTTTACCCATTCCCGCTACATCCGTTAATGGGTTGATTGGTGTACTGGCTCCAACGGTTATTTTAGCGATCGCATTAGTCGGTCGAGCCTTGAGCTATGGGAAGTCTAACTGACAAACTAGTGGTAATCCCTAACTAGCTTTCGCGGTCGGCGATCATAGTTTGTTTTCCCGAGAAGTTAAGACAGACCTTGGCTCAATCGAGATGGTGAAGACGATTCCAGCAACAGAACTTAGCTTGCATGATGTGAAGGTCAAATTTGACCTGACTTCAGCCGAGGATGACCAATTTTTCCGAGAGTGGCAGGAGGAGTTATCAGAACTTACCGACACTGAACGGCAGTCCTTAGAGCAAATTAAGGCTCAAATACTATACCTGGAACAGTATCCGATGGTGGAAGACATTGTCAAAATGGTAGTGCTGTCTCCCTTGTTAGGACTAGCGGGCTTTTATGGTTCTCCCTTTCACCTCAAGACAGAGGCTGCAATAGAGATTTCCGCTGTTGAGGAGCACGAAATCCTGCGAGGGCGTATTGATGTGCTGGTGCTACAAGACCAGTTTTGGGTATTAGTGATTGAGTCAAAACAAGCTGGATTCTCTCTCAAGTCAGCAATTCCTCAGGCATTGACCTACATGATGGCTAATCCTAATCAGTTGCGCCCTAGTTTTGGCTTGGTGACTAATGGTACTAATTTCCGGTTTTTGAAACTAACCAAATCCGGTAGACCGATGTATGCTCTTTCCGATGAGTTTACCCTCTATCGTGGCAATGACTGGTATAATGTGCTTAGGATTCTCAAGCGCATTGCTGAATTGATAGTGATGTGAACTATAGCAGTTCTAAATTGCTGTGAGGTACTTTATTCCTAGGTTTTAGGGAGTAGGGAGTAGGGAGTAGGGAGTACGGGGAATAAAATTGACTGTAAGCGATCGCGTAGCGGCTCTGAACGCGCCCCGCGTGGCCTTTGGCCTTAAGAGCATCGCTCTACGATTGTTATGCATGATTTGTACCTCTGATCGGTTCTTGGAAAATCATTGTTCCCTGTTCTCTGGTAAGCATTCAGCCGTCATAAGCATTCAGCCGTCAGCCTTTAGCCGTCAGCCTTTAGCTGATAGCTGATAGCTAAATCGAAATGCGATCGCGTAGCGGCTCCATTGGACCATCGCGTAGCGTGACCTACGGTCAATCGCTTACAGCTATGGCGCTATACAAAAAAAAGCCTGCACTCAGCAGGCTACCGATGTTTTCAGAAAGATTTAGTTGATCTAACTCCCGTGAGATCGAAACTATAAATCAACCAACCACAATGTACTCACTATTCACAGCAGCGGTTAGTGTGCCCTGATCCAGCAAAGCCTGATAAACCATCGCAGCTACCTCACCACGAGTGGCCTCACGCACCGGATTGAGTTTCCTCTGGTCAGGGGAATTGACCACAATCAGTTTTTTAGTAGCGGTTATTACTTGATCTGTGGCATAGCTGGGAATATCTCCTTTGTCATCATAGAGATCCAAAGCATTAGGATCCGATTCGTTTAAACCCAAACCATTTACTAAGGAAACAATCACATCCGCTCGCTTAACATTATCGGCTTGTCCGAAGTTGCCATTAGCGTAACCAGAGAGGAATCCACCGCGATAGGCTTTTTGAATTGCATCCTTAGCCCAAGACTTATCACTGACATCTTTGAATTGCTTGGCTGGCCTTTCCGCTTTCGGTGCAGGGTTGAAGGCTTTGCTAATCAAGGCAGCATATTGAGCACGGTTGATCTTATCGTTAGGTTTAAAGTTACTGTTGTCAACACCTGAAATCATACCTTCTGCCAACAATCCTTGAATAAACTCTTTCGCCCAGTGGTTTTGAATGTCTGCGAATGTGGGTATCCCGTCGTCGTCAAATTTGACAATATATTGATTAGTAATGGCGCTGACTGTTCCAGCATCCACCAAGGCTTGATAAACCATCGCAGCTACTTCAGCACGGGTAGCATTGCGAGTTGGGTTGAGTTGCCTGAGATTGCTGTGATTAACGATAATTTCTTTTTTGGTTGCGGTTTTGACAGCCTCAATGGCGTAGCTAGGAATAGAACCGCTGTCATCATAGGCTTGTAAGGCATTGGGACTAGCAGCCGTTAAGTCTAACCCATTCACTAGTGAAACAATTATTTGGGCACGTTGGACCTTGTCTGCGGGTTTGAATGTCCCCCCAGGGTAGCCAGACAGGAATCCACCACGATAGGCT
This sequence comes from Moorena sp. SIO1F2, assembly GCF_010672755.1. NCBI lineage: Bacteria > Bacillati > Cyanobacteriota > Cyanophyceae > Coleofasciculales > Coleofasciculaceae > Moorena > Moorena sp. SIO1F2. The sequence goes on along the minus strand of NZ_JAAHFV010000270.1, from coordinate 350 downwards.
TGTTTAATCTTTTCGTAAGCCCAATAATTGGAAGCAACATCACTGAAATCCTTGGCATCCCTTTCAGCTGAAGGATTGAAAGCGTTGACCAACAAGGCCGCATATTCAGCACGGGTCATTGTTTTTTCTGGCTGAAAGGTGCCATCAGGGAAGCCACTAATGTATCCTTTACTGTACAATCCCTTGATGAAATCCTCTGCCCAATGACCGGCAATATCAGTTAACTTTTTAGTTGGAGATGGAGTAGGTGTTGGAGATGGAGTAGGTGTTGGAGATGGAGTAGGTGTTGGAGATGGAGTAGGTGTTGGAGATGGAGTAGGTGTTGGAGATGGAGTAGGTGTTGGAGATGA
>NZ_JAAHFV010000027.1:0-42994 GCF_010672755.1 Moorena sp. SIO1F2 | reverse complement strand
TTTGGTCATGGTGTATTTATCGACCATGGTATGGGTGTGGTGATTGGAGAAACCGCCATTGTGGGAGACTACTGTCTAATCTATCAAGGTGTTACCCTCGGCGGTACAGGAAAGGAAAGTGGCAAGCGCCACCCTACTCTAGGAGAAAATGTAGTGCTGGGAGCTGGTGCTAAGGTGCTAGGGAATATCCAAATTGGTAATAATGTGCGCATTGGTGCTGGCTCAGTGGTCTTGCGAGATGTTCCTTCCGATTGTACTGTCGTCGGTATTCCAGGTCGGATTGTCTATCGTTCCGGTGTGCGAGTCAATCCCCTTGAACATGGTAGCTTGCCTGACTCAGAAGCCAAGGTAATTCGAGCGTTAGTAGACCGGATTGAGTCTCTCGAACAACAGCTGCAAGAGTTAGCTCAGCAAAAATCTTCAATGGCATCAATGATGTCTGATCACTCTTCAACACCAGATGCTCCAGAGAAGGGGGCTAATGCCCCATGTTGTGATCTCCAGGATAAAGAAATTCGGCAGTTTTTAGATAGTTTTGATACTCCCACCGCTAAATCGAAGATTATAGCGGGGGATTCTTAAGAGCATAAAACTCTTACTGGCACAGCCAAACAGCCGAAGCTAAGGATTAACAGCTTTTTGAAACCACTCCCCAGAACTGTCTTGGTAGTAAAGCCATCGGTTTTGGGGGAAACCCTGCAACGCTAGGTGATCCACCTTGACTGGTTCGATCAATAATAGGCAAAAATTTGGCAAAGGCTGATCTAGGGCAGGTGGCGGTGGGGAAAAGGCTTGTTTATCTGCTACTCTGGCAACACCAGGGTCAGGCCAAGCAAATTGTAAACGAGCTGCATCAGAAAGATTTTGCCAAGTCTCTTGGCGGACTTGTTGAAGTCCTTCGTCGGCATAATCAGCAGTGATCAGGGTCAACTGGCCTGCTAAACGAAATTGTTCGCGAGTGTTAGGAAAGTACCAACAAACTTCTCCCCAGGGATGATGATTAATGTCGTGAATTTTCTGGCTACGGGTATCGGTAATAACTTTGAGTTGGTTGGAATTGTCCAAAAAACCTCGAAAAACTACGGTGCGGTTAGCCGGATAGCCCTTGGGGTCAACGGTTGCAAGTTGAAAGTAACGGGCATAAGCTAGGCTCCGATTGTGATGGAGTGCGCGAGCTAGGGGCGATCGCCAAAGAGCAATAGGCATTTTTTTTGAGACATAGCCCAGAAAATAGCGCAAATGTAGGGTAGTTTCAAGCTCAGGATGGAACCAAGTCGCAAGTTGGCTGACAAAACGTTAGAATCCCAATTAGAATCCCAATCTAATCACTCATACAACTATTGGCAGCACAACCAGCACCAGGAGAGCAACTCATGTTCCTCAATGAACTGACACCAATTTTTGAAGAATTTACTCAGCAGCCTGTAGCTTTTTTGGGCGGATTTTTTTCAGGAGTGTTCCGCCTGAATCTCTCAGATGATCCTCTCAAAAGTTGGCTAGAGGCTCAAACTGGCTCTGAAGCAGACAAAGATGGTCATAACAGAAGCGAAAATGATAAAAATAAGGGTCCGCAGTCTATTTCCATTGATTAAGAGCTAATTAAACTATATTTAGCGTGGTTGTTTGGGGTCTAATTGGTGCTTAAGCACCACCCTAAAACATTTTTTTGATGAATTATTAAATAGTGTCAACTAGACAACCACTGATAATCCCGTAAGTGAGCTATCATGAAACGGTATTCACAAGTTCAGTGGATTCCTTTGGTAAAACTTTGATTTTGCTTCCCCCCCCTGAGGTGGTTGCCCACTGTCGAAATTTACCACTGGTTCCTCAGATATGACCGTGAGCAACCAAAATACGTTGTACTCCGTTCCTCTGTGCCTCTGAACTTTAGTTCTATGTTCTGCCTCATCGATCGACATGACCATTTACGTCGGAAACCTGTCCTATCAAGCCACCGAAGACGACTTAAAAACAGTTTTTGGAGACTACGGCACCGTTAAACGAGTTGTTATGCCCACAGACCGTGAAACCGGCAAAATGCGCGGGTTTGCCTTTGTGGAAATGACAGAATCAGATCAAGAAGACTCAGCTATATCTCAGTTGGATGGTGCTGAGTGGATGGGACGTAGAATCAGGGTCAATAAAGCCAGACCTCGGGAAAATCGTAGTAACGCTCCACGGCGCAATTCCTGGTAGTTGGTAATCAGCTGTTGAACAAGATTGAGCGACGTATTCCCCCACCTGGCTATCGCCACGCTGCGCGAACGTTCAGGTGGGGGTTAGGGGCGCACATGTCTTACGCCTTCTGTCCGGTCAATCCGGTCAAGAAACGACAAATTCTGTGCTATAACTAGGTTTATGTTGAGCGGTACGGCAAAGGGCAGAACAAGATTCTGAACAACCTGGAGGCACGACCTCTCAACGAAAGGGAAATCAAACCTGTAAATCCTGTGTAGTCGGTTTATATACGTCAGACTCTAGGTGAGAGATTCTAAACATGGCCCCATAGCGGAAACGACTTGGGGGAACAGTCCAGCAAAAGTCCTGGAAGCAGGCGCGAGAATGCCGCCTGTCGCGAGGGATAAGCCCTTGTAATCAAGACGGACACTCCCACCTGGTACGCGAGGTGGGGGTACTTCACGAGTTCTCAATTTGACCGTTGACCGTTGACCGTTGACCACTAACAGTCAACAGTCAACAAGATTCATGTACTTAAAACGTTCATGATCTAAAAACTGTCTAATCTCCTAGACAAATACCTAATCCTCTAGCGGTTCTTACCAGAGTTCCGTTCGGATTCACAGCTTGATAATGCTTAATCGTTTCCTCAATCGGTACACTTACAACCTGGCGATATTGCCATGTAACCATCTGGTCATATCGTTCATTGGCGATTAAGTCAACTGCTGCCACACCGAAGGCTGAGGCAATTAAGCGATCAAGGGGTGAAGGAGTGGCACCCCGCTGGGTGTGTCCAAGAACTGTAACTCGCGTTTCCGCTCCAATCGAATTACAAATCTCTTGGGCTAGATATTGGCCAATGCCACCTAATCGACATTCACCAAACCCCACATTACTCTGAAGCACCTCACCGCTTGCAGTGCGAACCGCCTCGGAAACTACGATTAAACAGAAGTTTCGCCCCTGCTCCTGAAGTTGCTTAATTTTATGGCAAACATTGTCAAGGGTATAAGGAATTTCTGGAATCAGAATAACGTCAGCCCCTCCTGCAATGCCAGCACTGATAGCAATGTGACCAGCATCACGCCCCATCACTTCCAAAATCATCACCCGGTCATGGCTAGCCGCTGTGAAATGTAAGCGATCTAGAGCTTCGGTGGCAATGTTAACGGCAGTGTCAAACCCAATGGAGCGTTCGGTAATGGCAACGTCATTATCGATAGTCTTGGGTATACCTACCAATTTCATCCCCCCTTGTTGGGCAAGTTTGCGCAAAATAGCCAAACTGCCATCACCTCCAATACCAATTAGAGCGTCTAGACCCAGTTGGTGATAGCCATCAGCAATATCACTGCTGCGATCGCATAGCGTACCATCTGGCATCGGAAAAGCAAAGGGGTCGCCTTTGTTAGTAGTGCCAAGCATTGTACCACCCATAGTCAAGATCCGATCAACCTTGTCCAAAGTTAGGTTAATCGCTTGAGGCGGATTTTGCATCAACCCCTGAGTAGCCCGACAGATGCCAAGCACCTCCCAGTTGTAAGTAGCCACAGCTCGGTGAGTCACAGCTCGAATCACCGCATTGAGACCAGCACAATCTCCACCACTGGTCAGAATGCCAATGCGTTTAGTTTCTCCCATAATCTCCGTTTAAGGTTGCAATGCTTATGTTCAGATCAATTTGACCTCAGGTATAGCCTCCAAGACAAGAAAAATGGTGTGAAGATTTGATTTCTGTATTTCTTCTAAAGTTATTAAGCATCATCAAAAATGCCTCCCTAAGATAGAAAGTGAAGAGGACTAGGCACTGGGCCAATCGGTACTCTTGCGAACACCAACATCTCTGACAAACCAAGTGCCCTAAGACCTAGGGAGGACAAAAATTATGGCAGAGGGAGCTGAACCTAGAACTCAAGAAAGAGCCCTGGATCGGGATTGTAAAACGTTATCCCGTCACGTTTTCGAGCAACTCCAAAGTTTTTCGATGGAGGCACAAGACCTAAGTGCCCTCATGAATCGCATCGCCCTAGCTGCCAAGCTAATTGCTCAACGCATGAGCCGAGCTGGTTTGATGGAAGGGGTGTTAGGATTCACCGGTGAAGTCAATGTGCAGGGTGAATCTGTCAAAAGGATGGATCTCTATGCCAATGATGTTTTCATCTCGGTATTTAAGCAAAGTGGTCTCGTCTGTCGCTTGGCCTCCGAGGAAATGGAAAAACCCTACTATATCCCGGAGAATTGCCCAATTGGACGTTACACTCTGCTGTATGACCCCATTGATGGTTCCTCCAATATCGACACGAACTTGAATGTTGGTTCGATTTTTTCGATTCGTAAGCAAGAAGGAGAGGATCTAGACGGGGAAGCCCGTGATCTTCTCCAAAACGGGCATAAGCAAATTGCTGCTGGCTACGTTCTCTATGGTCCTAGCACAATGCTGGTGTATTCCATCGGCACGGGTGTTCATGCCTTCACTCTCGATCCAACCTTGGGAGAGTTTATCCTGTCGAAGGAAAACATTCAGGTGCCAGAACATGGCCCAGTGTATAGCACCAATGAAGGCAACTTCTGGCAGTGGGAAGAATCCATACGGGACTATGTTCGCTATGTCCATCGCCATGAAGGCTATACCGCTCGCTATGGTGGGGCATTAGTGGGAGATTTTCACCGCATCTTGTATCAGGGCGGTGTATTCCTTTATCCCGGTACTGTGAAAAAACCAGAAGGGAAGTTGCGTCTACTATACGAATCTTCTCCCCTAGCCTTTTTGATAGAACAAGCCGGAGGCGCTGCCAGTACAGGTACCGAAGACATTTTGGACACTGTGCCAACAACCCTCCATGCTCGTACTCCATTAATTATTGGCAGCAAAGAGGATGTAGCTTTGGTCAAGTCCTTCATCGAGGAAAAGGCAAGGCAGGCGCAAGAAAAGTTGGAAGTGGCAGGGCACGTAGATCAGGGTGAACCGGTTGAAGGTTAACTGGTTGAAGGTTGAAGGTTGAAGGTTGAAGGTTAACTGGTTGTTCGCGTAGCGTGGCCTTTTGGCCAAGGTTAAGCGGTTGTTCGCGTAGCGTGGCCTTTTGGCCAAGGTTAACAGGTTGAACGCGATGGACGAAGTCCCGCAATCGAGCGATCGCGTGGCCAAAGGCCAAGGTTAACAGGTTGAACGCGATGGACGAAGTCCCGCAATCGAGCGATCGCGTGGCCAAAGGCCAAGGTTAACCGGTTGAAGGTGGCAATGAATACCTCCCTACCCTTCGGTTTTTCCTTTGGGGTAAGGCCACGGCTAATCTTTGAGAAAAGCTTCGCCGAACTCCAACCAACCGTCAAGCCAATAGTCAAGCCAATAACTTTCAACCAACCAACTAACCCTACACCGAACCCCAAGGCGAACAACCAATCAACCAACCTTCAACCAATCAACCTTCAAGCAACCAACCTTCAACCACCCAACCTTCAACCAACCAACCTTCAAGCAACCAACCTTCAACCAACCAACCTTCAACCAACCAACCTTCAACCTTCAACCAACCAACCCTACACCGAACCCGAAAGGTGAACAACCTTAAACCCTTGACAAATAACACATAAGGAGCTAAGCAATGACAACGACAGCCGAGAATCCGATTTTTCAGATTGAAAAAAATTATGGTCAGAGTATCTGGATGGATAATCTCAGCCGCACGCTGATTGAGTCTGGAGAACTAAAAGAACTGATTAAAACCCGGGGAATTTGTGGGATAACCTCCAACCCAGCAATTTTTGAAAAAGCGATCGCAGGCAATGCCATCTACGATGCAGATATTGAAGCCGGTATTCGTGCCGAGAAGTCGGTGATGGAAATTTACGAAACCCTGGTATTTGAAGACATTTCTAATGCTTGTGATATCTTCAAACCTGTCTACGACCAAACCAATGGGTTAGATGGTTACGTCAGCATTGAAGTCCCACCCACTATCGCCAAAGATACTCAAAGCACGATTTCCGAAGCCCAACGCTATTACGAAGCTATTGGTAGGGAAAACGTGATGATTAAGATTCCCGGTACCCCAGAAGGGTTACCCGCAGTAGAGCAAGCTATCAGTGAAGGCATCAACGTTAATGTCACCTTGCTCTTCTCTGTAGAAAGCTACGTTGAGACATTCTGGGCTTATATCCGGGGTTTGGAAAAACGAGCCGCAGAAGGGAAAGATATTAGCAAGATTGCTTCTGTAGCTAGTTTCTTCCTCAGCCGCATTGATACCAAAGTGGATGCCAAATTGGAGGAAAAAAGTGCGGCGAGCGATGACCCCAATGTGACAGAGAAGCTAAAGGGAATCGAAGGCAAAGTTGCGATCGCTAACGCTAAAGTTGCCTACCAGAAGTACAAAGAAATTATCCAAAGCGATCGCTGGAAAGCTCTATCAGCAAAAGGTGCACAGGTACAACGGTTATTGTGGGCAAGCACCAGCACCAAAAACCCTGCCTACAGCGATGTGATGTATGTCGATGAACTTATTGGACCGAATACTGTCAACACCCTGCCTCCCAATACCATCGAAGCTTGTGCCGATCACTGTTCCCCAGAAAGTCGGATTGAGACAGGTGTTGAAGAAGCTTACCAAACCATAAACTCTCTTAACGATCCTGATGTCAATATCAATCTCAGCGAAGTTATGGATGAATTACTTGAGGAAGGGATCGTTAAATTTGTTAAGCCCTTTGATTCCTTAATATCATCTTTAGAAAGCAAAGTCAAACTATTGGCTACGGTGTAATAGAAGACGTTGAAGGTTGCCAGTTAATTTAGGTTGAAGGTTGTCGGTTGACAAAATGGCTTCGATAGAAAGCTAATTTAAAGTGTTAACCGTCACCCTTCAGCCTACCCTAAAACGAACACCTGGGTAACAACAACCTTTAACCTTTAACCTTTAACCTGATAACCTTGGCCAAAAGGCCACGCTACGCGAACACCCTGATCACCTTCAATAGGCAAAGATGGTTACTCTGCTAGAAAATCCCTTAAGAGTGGGCTTGCAACAGGAGCGCACGCCAGAACCATTGATTATGGTGATTTATGGCGCGTCCGGAGATTTGACTAAACGCAAGCTCGTACCAGCACTTTACCAGCTTAAACGAGAACGACGTCTACCACCAGAAATTACCATCGTTGGTGTTGCCCGTCGAGATTGGACTCATGACTACTTCCGGGAACAAATGCGGGAGGGAATTGAGGAATTTTCCGACGGGATTCAATCGGAGCAGTTGTGGCAAGACTTTGCCGATGGCCTGTTCTACTGTTCCGGTGACATGGATAAAGCCGAAAGTTACCAGAAGCTGAAAGCCTTCTTGGCAGAACTCGATGGTAAACGGGGAACACGGGGAAACCGGGTATTTTATTTAGCCGTAGCTCCCAGATTCTTTACAGAAGCCATCCAGCAATTGGGGGCAGCGGGAATGTTGAGTGACCCAGTCAAGCAGCGCTTGGTAATTGAAAAACCCTTCGGAAAGGATTTAAGTTCAGCTCAATCTCTGAACCGGGTGGTACAAAAAGTTTGCAAGGAAGAGCAAATTTACCGCATTGACCACTATCTCGGCAAAGAAACCGTTCAGAATCTGTTAGTGTTCCGTTTTGGTAATGCTATATTTGAGCCCCTTTGGAATCGCCAGTTTGTTGACCATATCCAAATTACCGTAGGCGAATCGGTAGGGGTAGAGGAACGGGCAGGTTACTACGACAAATCCGGCGCACTGCGGGATATGGTGCAGAACCATTTGATGCAGCTATTTTGCCTAACGGCCATGGAAGCTCCCAATGCTCTGGACGCTGACAGTATCCGTACTGAAAAGGTCAAGGTGATTCAAGCTACTCACCTGGCAGATATTCATAATCTAGAAAATTCAGCAGTGCGGGGTCAGTATGCAGCAGGTTGGATGAAAGGCAAACAAGTGCCTGGGTATCGGGAAGAGAAAGGGGTTGACCCCAATTCCACTACCCCCACCTATGTCGCCCTAAAGCTACTGATTGATAACTGGCGCTGGCAAGGAGTTCCCTTTTACCTGCGCACGGGTAAACGACTGCCGAAGAAGGTCAGTGAGATCTCCATTCAGTTTCGTAAAGTTCCCCTAATGATTTTTAAATCTGCGGCTCAGCAGACTAGCCCCAATGTCTTAACTCTGCGCTTGCAGCCCAATGAGGGAATTTCTCTGCGTTTTGAGGCGAAACGGCCAGGACCAGATTTGCGCACCCGCACCGTAGATATGGACTTTAGCTACGGTTCTTCCTTTGGTGTGGCAACCGCTGATGCGTATAATCGACTGTTACTTGACTGTATGTTAGGGGATCAAACCTTGTTTACCCGTGCTGATGAAGTGGAAGAAGCCTGGCGGGTAGTGACACCAGCCTTAGCAGCTTGGGATGGTCCGGCTGACCCAGCATCGATACCTCAGTATGAAGCAGGAACTTGGGAACCGAAGGAAGCTGAAAACCTCATTAATCGAGATGGGCGTCGTTGGCGCAGACTTTAAGTTAGTTAGTGACTACTGACTACTGACTACTGACCATTGACCATTGACAAAAAACAAGTGAATTGCTATGGCTACACAATCTCCTCCGGTGCTTTCGATACAACCACCCAAAGATGTTTCTTTGGGTGAAATTGAAGCGGAACTGCGTCAAATTTGGCAAAGCTATGGTGAAAACGGTGATTCGCCCAGTGCGATCAGGGCAACCACATTTAGTTTAGTGGTTTATGAACCCGAAGAAACCCAGCAGCTCTTAGCAGCACTGGGATATTATTCCGGTCCAATTGATGGTATCCTAGGCCCGCGCATGGTGGCTGCTCTCAAGGCAGCACAGAAAGCCTACGGATTGGAAAGAACGGGTAAAGCAGATGAGGCGACTAAGGCAAAACTACGGGAGGAATACAATGAATCTGTCCAGAAGGGACAGACCCAGAAGAAGCTAGAGTATTCCGGTGATTTAGAAGGATTTGGAATTGCCGATGCGATCGCAGCCTCTAACCCCTGTCGCATTATTGCCCTTTGTCCTATTGCCGGAGAAGATGAAGGGGTTAAGGCTCAGGTATCTGCCTCTTGCCCCATTCAAAAGCAAAGCCAGAGTACATTAATATGTTGTGAATACATCACCCTAACTGGCACGGCTGCTGCGTTGGAACGGATTAGTGGTGTCATTTCGGAATTGATGTTACCAGAACTGCCGAAATTCCTATGGTGGAAGGGAACTCCTGATCCTAATTATGGGTTGTTCCAACGCTTAGCAGGGCTAAGTAATACCGTCATTGTTGACTCAAGTAGCTTTAGCAATCCAGAGGAACAGTTATCACAAATGTGTGAGCTGATCAATCAGGGCACACCAGTGGCTGACCTAAATTGGGCACGGTTGGCAGCATGGCAAGAGTTAACCGCAGAAGCATTTGATCCACCAGAACGTCGTGGGGCAATCTACGAAGTTGATCAAGTTACCATTGATTACGAAAAAGGGAATGAGGCTCAAGCACTGATGTTTCTCAGTTGGTTAGCGTCTCGCTTAGAATGGCTTCCCACCTCTGATCTCAAAGAAGGTGGGGATTACGACCTGCGGCGTGTTAAATTTATCAGACCCAACCAGCAACCTGTAGAAGCAGAATTGGCAGCTATCCCCGTAGCTGATGTCGGAGATGTGGCAGGTGATTTGATTAGCCTGCGCTTGGGTTCGACCAACCTGCAAGCTGATTGCTGCACTGTGTTGTGTTCACAAACCACTGGTTGTATGCGGATGGAAGCTGGTGGTGGTGCTCAGTCTTGCCGCATTCAGCAGGTATCGCCTTTATTTGACCAGAAGACAGAGTTTTTGCTCTCTCAGCAATTACAACGCTGGGGTCGGGAGATGCTATACGAAGAAAGTATGGCAGTGACCAAGGAAATTTTGAAGTTGACGGTAACAAGTTGAAGGTTTGACAGAAGCGTTGAAGGTTAACAAGTTGCACGTTCAATGTTGAGATCATAAACTTTAACCTTAAAACCTTAAACCTTCAACTCTTCAATGGCTTTAATCATTGCTGGTGAACGTAGTGGGGTGGGCAAAACAACAGTTACGCTCGCCCTATTGTCGTATTTATCCAAGTGTAACTATAAAATTCAATCCTTTAAAGTCGGTCCGGATTACATTGACCCGATGTTTCATCAGCGGGTTACGGGACGTCCTTGTCGGAATTTAGACCCAGTATTAACCTCTGAAGATTATGTTAAAGATTGCTTTTATCGCCATTGCCAGGGAGTAGATTCTGCCCTGATTGAAGGGGTGATGGGGTTATTTGATGGAGCATCAGGAAAGGATGATTTTGCCAGCACAGCTCATGTAGCGCGGCTGTTAGACATACCAGTGTTATTAGTGTTGGATTGCTCTCGGTTATCTCGTTCCGTGGCTGCGATCGCATATGGCTATCAATCCTTCGATCCCAGGATTACCATAGCTGGGGTAGTTTTGAATCGAGTCGGAAGCTCACGCCATTTGGAATTGCTCAAGGATGCTCTCGAACCGTTACACATTCCTGTATTAGGAGAGCTACAGCGTCAGGATAATATAACTATTCCCGATCGGCACTTGGGCTTGATACCTACTGCTGAAATTACTCAACTGGATGCTTTGATTAACCGACTTGCTGATCTAGGACAGAATTGCTTTAATTGGGAGCATCTTGACTCACAGTTGAAGGTTGGCCACCAGCAACCTCTAACCTCTACTAACCAGCAACCTGCTCTAATCCGAATTGCTGTAGCATGCGATCGCGCTTTTAGTTTCTATTACCAAGACAATCTCGATAGTTTGGAACAGCTAGGAGCAGAGTTAGTGTATTGGAGTCCCCTCACCGATACCACTTTACCTCCTGATATACAAGGGATGTACTTTGGTGGTGGTTTTCCAGAAGTTTTTGCTGAGCAACTCGCCGAAAATACTAGTGCGCGAGAGTCAGTGCGAACAGCTATAGAGTCAGGGATGCCCACTTATGCTGAGTGTGGCGGATTGATGTATTTGGGGGAGCAGATTACAGATTTTGACGGGAAATCTTGGTCAATGGTAGGGGTATTACCCACGGTTACGGTGATGGGAAAATCCCTTACTTTAGGATATCGACAGGCAACTGCTTTGGTCGATGGACCCTTGTTACCTGTCGGAGCAACGGTTTGGGGACATGAATTTCATCGCTCCCACTTGACAGTCATGCCCTCCAATCCCTTGTTTGAGTTACGGGGATATAACCAGAGAAAGGTTGGAGTTGAAGGTTGGCAAGTCTATCAGCTCCATGCTTCCTATGTTCATCTCCATTGGGGTAGTTGTCTAGAAGTTCCGGTTCGATTTTTGCAATGCTGTCAAATGTGGTGTAAGAAAAAGAATCAAGCAACGTCCTGGCTGAGTGCTGAATCCGGTCGTTGATCAACACGAATCCCATCTTTGAAGTTCACTGCTTCAATCACCTATCTGTGTCAGGTTGTTGATTCCACCTGGAGTTTATGCATTATCCAGGATGTTATTACCTTTACAGCTTTTCTCGACTGTCTTAAACTGCTGGCGACCAGCACCCTTGACTAACTGAACAGCAAACTGGGATGCCGTAAACACAGGAGGTTTGTCTAAAGCACCTTGAGCCTGTAGATTCTCGATCAGGTCATTCTTAATTTGATTAATATCTAGTACACCAGAACTGAGGGTGCCAGTTCGAAAAGTAATAGGTGAAGTAACAGCATTACCATTGTCAAGAATCTGCTCCCCAGCTGTATGGCCACCGATTCCCAAGCCACGTAGGGCGACTTCATAGTGGGGCGCATTAATCACCCCAAAATTTAGCCCCTCCGGTGGTTCAGTAAAATCGATCCTCTGGGGTACACCATTGAACAGACAGATCAGTACATTATTGGAGACACGATCCATACGCAGGAGCGGTAAGACGTTGGTACCTTCCTCATCGCTGTAGGCAGTAACTTCTAACCCTGGCCAGCCACTGACCACAGCAGAGCGCAATAACACTCCAGTAAGGGTACCTCCCACTGCCGCCTTATCAACTGTAGGCTTAGCCCGCAGCTTAGCACGCACATTATGCTGTTCCAAAGCAGCAGCTTGTACAGTTTCTTCAAAAGTGGTAAGCACCTGTACATAATCCTGAGTGGAACCAAGAGCAATGTTAACGGCACCGTCAATCAGGCGATTGGTCCAGTTTTGGTCAATATAAAAAAAGCGAATTGACTCAATAGGCAGCATAGCTGCATCAGGTACTAGGTACTCAAAGGGCACACCATAGAGGAGGATTAAACGTGCTAGCCACTCAACAATGTTATCGGGAATGGTAATTGGCGGAGGAGTATCAGCTTCAGTAGCCTGTGTAGACAGCTTGACCGCAGCAGTAGGCAGAGGAGTATCAGTTTCAGTAGCCTGTGTAGCTAGCTTGACCGCAGCAGCAGATACACCTACCGCTTTTCGGTACACTTTGAGTAATTGTTGGTGTCCTTGGGTTGAGTTGTTCACAGATTCTTCTCTTAAAGCATCTTGGATTTGGTCTTCCAGAAGTAAGGACTTAGGGGAGTGTAGGTCTAGACCCCACAAACTCAAATCCTTACTTTTTTCTACATACCACTCACTACTAGCCTGACAGGCTTGTGTTTGTGGGTGGGATGGTGTTGCGCCAATCCCACCTGTTGACAGAGCCCTAGGTATCTTCAGTCAGAGGATGCTGCAGGTGTTGAAACAATAGATGCAGAGCATCGTTGCCAGCAGTAAGTTGACTCTGCCATAGGTTAGAGTCAATCACACCAGGCAGCTGACCAGTAGCTTGGTCACGACAATGATGAGGTTGAACTAGATTGATGCGTTTAGCAGGTGTCGAGGTCTGAGCTTGGATGCTGGCTCTGGGCTGTGTAGGAACAGTAACCATTTGGCTAAGCAGATTCATGGCCGAGAGCAGTATGGGAGTAACCTCAGTTTTGGGAATTTGCCCCATTTGTAAGGTTGGCTGGATTGTTAATTGCTGAAGGTGTTCTTCTGCTACCGCACCATGTTGTTGCTGGTAGTAATTAAGCCGCCACTCAAACAAAGCACGGGCAAAAGCTGCATCCGAAAGAGCCAAGAGCTGGCCAATTTGCCAAGCACTAGCAAATGCCATATTGAACAGACCAGTTTCTGGGTCGTAGCGAATTGCTCGATCGCTAAAGAAATACGGTCCTAGCGTATCAGGCTTAGTGGGGACTGGTGTCAACGGACCACGATACCAAGAAGTCGTTACCTCTCCAGTTCGGGTGGTGTTTTGCAAGGGAATATAACCAATTTCCAAGGCTTCCTGAACAGCAGTTTGTGCCTGTTGCGTTACCGAATCACCCTCAGGAGATGGAAAAGCTGTGTGGGTAGGCTGCAGCAAATCAATACCACCACGCTCACAGAGGTTTTGCATATAGTACAGAAAACTACCTCGCGATGCTGCAGCAGTAAAAGCCCATCGCGCTAAAACCACTAAGCGGATCTTGGTGAAGTTGCTAGGAATACCTGAGTTTCCATGGAGATGATCCTGGTGTCCTTCAAGAGATACCAAAAAACAAATATTTTCAGCGTTAGTTTTGGGCAGGCGATTGCCCACTACGACAGAAAACCAACCATCCTCTAACATGTTCAACACTTCTTTTTGATCCGTGTTGACCTCACGCACATGAGCTAGAAAAGGCAACTCCACTAAGGATGGTGAAATTGCTTGGAAAACCCCCAGATCCAAATCCACTGCCAACAACTGGCTGTTCCTTTCCTCCTCAGTTAAATCAGCCGCATCAATTAAAGTGGGGGGTAAAATGCTACCATCACCAGGATAGATCAAATCGTTTACTGTAATAGTGATAGGCTGAGTACCGTTGAGTTCTTCAGGGTAAACGGTCAGAAGTGCCAACCAAGGAGGTACTGTACCATCAGCATCACCACGACTATTAGTGCTGCCATCAATCGTACGCACCCACGGTAAGGTACGGGTACGCAGCACTACATGACAGAGAGATTCCTCATAATCACCCACCTCATTTGCAGGTGGATAGACAGATTGCAAATCCTGGGGTGGCAGGCGAAAACGTGGCCCAGTCACCACAAAGGGTGACTGGGTACCGAAATGGTTATTATCAGGTTGGGATTTTAGACCTTCTACAGTCTGCTCAGCCAAAAACTGATAACCACCAGCTTGCAAGGGTGGTTCAGCAGCAGCATAAAAGCGCACTTGACCTGGCTTGAGGTCTTCGTTGGCGGTGGCGAGGGCGATATTAGTCATAGAGATTATTACTTATGGGCGCTATTAGTCGTAGCTAAGGTTATAACGAAAAGCATCGTTGGTAGGTTGGTTAGCTAGGTGATCGACAGTTGACAGGTCTCTGGGGGGATGTGGCTCAGGGTATAGGTATCACCAACCAGCTCCCCAGCTAACCCAGACTGTTGCAACGCTTCAGCAGTTTGAGCAAAACCCAAAACCCCTTGAATATCTTCAGTACTCGCACTCGCTGATGGACGAATTAGGACTGCCAACTGGGCAGAGAAAGTCTGAGGTCGAGGCGGTACATCATACAAGTAAACTCTTAAATCGCCTATTTCTATGGGAGGAACAGATACGACAGCCTCCTCTGCATAGACCGGATTAGCCAGTTCCTCAGTCCACAATAACTGAATCCGAGGCATAGTAATGCCCCGCATGATTATAGCAATACTAACAGGACTGTTATGGAACAGTGTTTCAACCCAACCCGGTAACAATTGCCCAGCACCCCCCTGTACCTGGTTAGCTTTCACCACAGTGCTCGCTAAAACCTGACCACGACGCTGTCGCTTATGAGGTCGCGGTGGTGCCTGGGTACGTATCAGACAGCAATCACCCATAAAGTAATACTGGTTAAGGCGAGTCCACTCACTATCGATGTGCCAACCACTGACGGTATCAGCACTACTAACAGTGCCAGTTGCAACTAGTTCTTCGGCGATCTCTGGTAAAACGTGGGAGTTAGCCTGACACGGATCAACGACGACATGCTGGATCAGTTCCTGACTGTCGTTAAAACTTAATAAGCGTAGCGGTAACTGACCAGTGAATGTGACCTCCTTGGCAGCATTTGTATTCAGCTTAAGCAGAGCAGTGGCACCTGTTGTTATTGCTACCTTAAGGCCTTCTTCGCTATGAGTAGTCCCAACAGGTTCACCTGACTGCCACTTGGCGCGAGCTAGGGGACGGGTAACATTATTTAATCGTCGTGTCCCTTTACCCAAACAACAACATCTTGTACCAACCCGATAACGACGAACAGTACCAATCACTTTGCTCTCAGGATTTCCATTGCTCTCTGCAACCGCAGCTAAACTACGAACCTGTGGTGTCGGCCCTAGACTAACTAGAGTAGCCTCTGTTGGTACCTGAGCAAGGTCTACTCCAAGGGGTGCGAGACTCGGTGGAGACTGATACACATTAGCCACATTAGCCTGCAAAACCACCAGACTAGGATTATTCAGAGCAGGTTGGCTCACAGCACGTAGAGCAGCCAGCATCCCATTGCGTAGAGGAATAACATGCACTGGATCCATAATAGTGTCAGAAATTACTTGAGCGCGCATATTCTGGCTGGGTAACGTTTTGGCTGTGTATTGGGGGGTCCAGGTAAAAGGCAAGGGTAAGGGACCGAGATCCACATATGCCAGGGTAGAGAGTGCTATAGGACCAACAGGAACATAAGTTAATACCTGGGAACCTGTAAGGGTGATGCCCATAATACTATTAGGAATAGTTTTCGCCTCAGGCACACCATTCGGATCGAAAGCTGTCTTTGACCAGAGGGCTCCTGGGGCACCATTCCGTTGTGTGGCTAGCTGGATACCTCGTGCATCCAGATTCACCGTTTCCCAAGTTTGGGTGCTGCTGTTCAGTCCTTGTAAAGTGATTTGGAGCGGACTAGTTATGGAGGGCTGAGCCATGGGTTGAATACCCACAGCTGGGCCACTAAACGTGGTCGTACTGCCGCCAAAGCTCACAATAGTGGCAGGTATGACAGTAGTAGCTTGCAGGACAAACGGTGATTGGATGAACCAACCCAGATTCGGATAATCGTTTACCAATCCCTGTTGAACCTGAAGCTTAAGTACTGTGTAAGCCTGAGTCAGGGGCGTGGTATTCGCTTGTAGCTGCAACAATTGTGGATGGGGGGCACGCTCGACAAGGCCCTGTGTACTTTGCCCTTGATCGGTGTGCAGAGGCGGCAAAAAGTTTTCCTGGAAGCTGTCCCAAACTAAAGGCTGGGAACTGGGTAGAGATTGATTGGTGTCCCCAAAGGGAATAGTAAAGGAAATAACATACCAGTCCACGCCGACTTCACCTGCAATAGGAGGCCCCCACATGTGGAGCTTGGCACCAATTTGAGCACTGAGGGTAACCCTAACTCCAGCAATTGTGACACTTATGGAGGCTCCTATTGATACATGACCTTCTAGATCAAAGTAGAAGGGCTGCCACTGAATCAGAAAATTCACGCCAGCGTCAAACCAAGCGCGTAACGGGCCGAGCTGGAACAGAGCCCGTAAGTAACCACCAGCCATGATCGCTGAAGGAGTCAGAGCAAAGTAGGCACCCCCATCAATGAGTAGGGAACCAACACCCAGGTTTTGGGGCCAGTTAAAGCCCAGTCGGGGCACTAAGGGATACTGCTCTGGAACCTTGAATGCTGGGTTATAGCCCCCTAAGGTGATGACGAAATCTCCAGCATACTCACCGCTGAACCACAAGAAAGCGGCAAAGCCACCTGTGAGACGACAGTCTGGAGCAAGCAAAAAGGAATTGGGGGTTAGCTGGGCCCGCGCTGAGAGGACACCGTCATCTGGGTGAAAAGATACCAACAGACCCAGTTCCACATAGGCCAAAGCAGCTGATGGCGATACTGCTGGAGGAAATGATGCGGAGCTGACACCAATGAGATCAAGAGCAAACTCTTTGCCAAAACGCACCACTAACATGGCAAAGGTGCTGAGTAGTTCATAGGTGGTAAATTGCAGACCAGCAGCAACCCAGTATTGGCCAATTTCTGGATATACCACCTCTGATAGTTGTGTCAGAGCTGATTCTGGGGTAGCACTATCACCGCCAAATACTGAGCTACTCACCGCTCCCTGTACCAGAGGATAAGTATTGATAGCTCCTGGTTCTGGTAACTGCAGGTTGCGGTTATAGGCAAAGCCAGCAGCAATGCCCGTGATGAAAAAGGCTGGATCAGGCCCAAGGGGAATATTGAGGTTAACGAAGATAAAGAGGGAAGGAGCCTTCTCACCATCAGGTTTATCTTGATCCACTGGCACCAGTGCGTAGGAACCTAAGGCCATTAGCGAGAAGCTGGCTGCCTTAACCATGACTGATCCATCGTAACGTAGGGGATTGTCGTTTTTCAGAAAGCCACCAGAAAGAGCCACAGAGCCACTTTCAAAGGAGACTTCCAAGCCAGCTAAAGCCAAACTGTAACTGTCAAAATCTAGCGGGGTGGTAACAGGCACTCCGACTTTAAGCCCCTCTAAGCCAACATACAGCCCTGCCAGGGATACGCTGCCATCAAATAACATGTCGAGCAGCTTATCGCTCTGCTCCCAGCCCACCCCGATCTTATTGGCATGTAAGGGGCCGAAGCTGCGCTGCACAGGAAACCAGAGCTCAGTAGTGCTATCACCTTCATCATTGAACAATTCTACATAGAGATGCTTGACATAGGACGTGCGTACAGAAAACGAGGGATTGGTAGCAGGATTCTGCTTATCTGAGGAGCCTTGTGGATTTGATTGAGGAGTACCAGAACCCAAAAGATTTTGGGCAACAGGGTTGGCTGATTTTCCAGATGCAATGTTAGGCGCTAGGGAAATACCGATCTGACTGAGGGTAACTCCACCCCCATAAGATTGAACAGGGTCAGGTTTGCTGAAGTCGAAGGTGATCAGGCCCCGAGGCTGTATAGCCCGTAAGCTAAATCGGCTGAGTTGAACTAGGTTTTGGTTCTGCTTACCGTGAAAATCTAGACCAATATTGACTAGTTCTAACAAGAGATTGCCGAAATCTGGTCCTTCAGTGCTGATGGGAAGATACAGGGCAACGCCCCCTTCTAGATTGGCATCACCACCGGCATTGTGGATCCACTCTGTGTCCTCGTCTCCAAGCTGGAAGGTGATATAGGGGACAGCTTTCAGCGTTAAGTCAGGAACCATGACCCGCACACCAAAGTAGTTGTCCATACCTTGCCGAGGACCAAGCCAGATTCCACCTTTGGTACCGATCTCGATCAGTTGGAAGGACTCAGCCAAAAGTGCACGCAGGAAGCCTGCCAGAAATTTTGGTAGGGTGAGAGCCTCCAGATTACTGATACTGTTGAGCATGTAGAGGTTATTGGGACCTTCCTGCGTCAACAACTGGGAGGCGATGAGGACATTGCCCGCTTTCGGACCTTTACCTCCAGGAAATAGGGGTTGATCTAACCACTGACTCACTCTAGTTTGATTGAGCACTATGATCGACAGATAGCGAGGCACAATATTAATCAGGATAGATTCCAGCCAACTGATGACTGCACTACCATATTGCGAGGGATCGCTTTCACTAAAAAAGGTTGGCAATAGCTCACGATAATAACGGCTATTTTTATCTGTCTGACCAGCAGGATCAATGCCTAGAACAAGCGTCTTCGTTTCAGTATTGAATCGCAGACCTAACTTGGGACCTGTATCACCTTCCAAAGCTACTAGAACCGACAATTGGAAATTGAGCTGAGGTTCAAAGTTTGTCACTAAAGTACCATCGTCCTGAACTGGAATACCCACTCCAGTAGGTTCAAAGTTAATCAGCAACTTACTGCTAGCAGGTAGATTGAGTTCTAACCACAAACCAACCTGCCGCGTGTTATCTAAAGATTGAACACCTGTAACTAAGGTGATCGGTACTTTGTCAGATGGCCGATACTTGATCAGACCTGCATCAGTGCTGACACCATCAAAATAAGGGCTGATAAGTCCAGCCACTGCTTCCACCGTGGCTGAGGCATTGTCACTAGACAAGCGAGCGCTAAGCCAGCGAAGAGCATCTGTAGCAATCACATCAGCTCCCTTGTCACTGTTGCTAATCAGAGTATTAACAAGTCCAGCGACATCCAAGGCAGTACCCGCATTTCGTAGGTTGGTAATAAATGATGCTGTATCGGAACCAAGTCTTGATAATTGATCAAGAAGTTTGTCGGTGAGTTCCCGCAACAGAGCCTGAGCGACTTGCTGAGCTGCCTGTACTACTAATGTCTGCCAACCCGGGAAGGGCAAAATTTGAAATAGCTTTTTGGTTTCTCCTTCCATTTGACCCGCAGAGAGCAAAAAGCCTTTGTCATAACCGCCTTGAACCAACAGCGTCGTACTATTGGTCACCTTACCACTTACCGCAATGTTGCCAGCAAATCCAGGCTGAAAGTTGGCTCCGAGGGATAAGGAGAAAGAAAGTGCTTGTAGGGAAACATTGTTGACCAGGGACAAAGGAGTGTTGTCTGAGAGACCAGGAGTAATGGTAAATAATTCTGCTTGAGTGTCAGCTACTAAATCGATCTGCTGGCCATAGGGTAAACCGAAAATGCGGGCACCGTTAGCAATGGGTTTAATCCCAATACCATTGCTGGCTTGGGTTTCACTGACTGTTGCCAAGATGCGACTGAGCGTGGCAATGTTGAGGTGGCCATCTTGACCCAATACTGCATCTCCCAGCAACCAGCCAAGGGGATCCTTAAATAATCCTAAGGGTGATTTGGTGTACCAATGGCCATTGGTATCTTCAAACACGAGGCCAAAAGCGGAAAGGACAGTTCGTGCCAGCGGATAATTGGTTAACAAACGGGCATCCACTACTTGGGTAAAGAAAGTGGATAGGGCAAAGGTGGGTGCCAATACCGTAACCTGATCGATGAACTGGTTACTGCTGAAGGGGTAGAGAGTCAGGGCATCTGGCATTGGCTGGCTACCGTCACCCCAGGCTAGGTTGATGTTTAGCTCAGCTTCGATCTGGTCAGCAACTGTTATGCTCAGGGCTGACATTACTGCTAGTTTGACTGGTGGGCTGTATAGGCCGAGGGTGGCAGTGAGCTGGTGGGTGCGCAAATCGAATTTGAGATTGCCGTTAACTGTAAGGATGTCACCTAGAGTTGGTAGTTGATCCTTGAGGATAGAAAGCTCAATGACTGCCCCTTCTGATACGGTTAGTTGCACGGGACCGACAGTAATTGGATCTGTCTGGGTCGCTAAGGCACCCATCAGCGCTGAAGATTTTGCTTGATCCTGAATGAGAGCCGTAAAGCGATTCTGTAGTTGTTGCGATGGATTGGCAATAATAGCTACCCAATCGTAGAGCCGAGGTGCATAGGCTTGGGCTGATGGTTCTACTAATTCTAGTGCTGCTAAAACTTGCAACAGGGGTTCAGGAATAGTGGGTAGCGTAATACCAATAACAGCTTCTAGCCAGCTAATGGCTTGGGCACGGGTCTCAGGAACCATGAACAAAGCTGTTCCTCGTTGTCGGAAGAAGCCCAGGGGATCGGCCAGCATCGCAGTCCAGCCAGCGGTGTCAATAGCACATTGAGTCTGTTGATCATTGAGGGGTAGGGTTAGATTGATCAAACTCAACAAGTCATAAGTCAGTTTGACGGTGGTGTGGCTCAACATTGGAGTCAGCAATTGAGCCATTGCCAGGTTAACGACGGCATAGAAAGAGACCTGGAATTGGCTACTGCTTCCTTGCAACTGCTGCAAGTCAATGCTGCGATCGCCATTTTTATCACGAATATTGACGACCACTTGCGGCTGTAATGCCAGGTTACCTGAATCGAGAGCTACTTCCAAACCAAAAACGACTGAAATCAGCTGGCTATCATTATCACTACCATCATTTATCGGCAGTGGCGACGAGGGAGTGAGCTGGCTTTGTAAGCGAAAGCTGGGTAGAAAATCCTGTGTCGGCACAGAACCCGTTAGGCCAACTTCCACTATCCGCAATAAGAGTTGGGTATCGGTGGCAACATCACCGAGCGTAGCTTGTACCCGCCGTTGTAGACCAAGACCTAATGTCTGACCAGCATTGAAGGTCCAAATCGCCAGATCCAGATCCCCCGGTAATTGTACTGGCACCGCGAAGGGTTGAGTGTAGCTACCACTGCCAATCACTGTCGGCACCTGGGCGGCACTGTCAACTGACCAGCCTAGTAGAGCCATAACGGCTTCAGTTCGCTGTGTATTGGCTAGCAGTGCATTCAGTTGTTTTTTAATATCCCCAATTGGATCAGAAAAACTGTTTGGGGTCATCACTGGCATATCTTGAGGCCACTGCAGACCGCTAGGCACAAAGGGGGTTAAGTTGGGCAACAACCCGAAGATAGCGTTCAAAGCCAGACCAGGGCGGCTACCCGTACGGTATACCGCTATACCCATCAGTGCTACAACAATGGGAGCAAAGGTAGCTGCTTGCTTTGTGACGAGTTCAGCAAGGGAATCACTATCGCTTAACTCCATGGGCTGGCCCACTGGCAAATTGTTGCCATCAACAATGACTGCTGGCTGACCCGCTTTCAGGTTCCATTCCCAGGCTCCATAAGGCGACCAGAACCCATAGAAAGCTAACTCAGAAATACTAACTGCAGCACCAGCGACAGTGGGAGTGGTGAAGGTTTGAGGCAAGCTTAATTGTGCCCCAAGACCAGGAAAGATTTGCGCGACTAAGGCTGAGTTTGTTGTGGGTAAATCGAGCGCTAGAGCTTGAACAGTGATGGCTAAGTCAAGTTCAATACTATTGCCAAAGTTAATTTGGGGAGCAAGCTGTAAACCAAGCGTCAGGCGGGGTATATCCGGGTTGCTACGATCGATACTAACCGCCAAGGAAGCAGGCAAGCTCTCATCCGTCAGTTGAATTAACCAGGGATCACTGAGGCTTCCCTGTCCACCAATACTAATGGCGGGTCTGTTCGCGGTGTTTAGAAGGTTGCCTAGCGCCTCTAATAAGTAATAAAAAGGGACTTTCCCCCCAACATCACTGCCAGACACCAAGTGCCTATAGTAACTAGCCAGAGCCGCCACTGGGTCTTGGAAAGAATCGATTAACTGACTAGCGTTGAAAGGTGGTGTCAAATTACTGGGCCAGGTCACCCCTGCCGGAAGATCTGGTGGGAGAACCCCCAATAGGATAGCGGCCTGATGACCATAACTAGATTGATCCGTCAGGCCAAAAAGCTCCTGCAGGGCATTGTCAATCAGTTGGTAGAGTTCATTAATCGCCTGCTCCACCAACTGACCAGGCTGGGTCAGATCAATCCTGTCATACTCTCCAGTGGGAGTGGCAACATCTACCAGTTGGAAGGCCGGAACGACTCGCAACCCCCCGCTACTACTGTGTAATACAGAGACTCCGCCACTCAAGCTGCCAAAGCGGTAACTATCCTGACCAATCGTACCCTCAAACAGGGGATCGCCAATCGTCGTATTGGTTAGGGCAAACCCCATTGCCAACTGCAAAAACTGGGTGCTGACACCAAACTGACCACTGGTGGAGAGAGAAAACTGAGCCAAGTCTACCTGTCCCTGAACCACGATCTGAACGGGAGTAGATCCCAATTGCTTCCCCTTGCCAGCAAAGTGAAACCCAGGTAATAGATAGCGTGTCCCCACAGTGTCTACATTGCTGACTGCGGTCAATGACAGGGTTCCAATTGCATCATCACTGAGCAACGCTACGCTGTAGGGATCGGCTTGAGTGCCACTCCCTTGAACTTCAGGTGACTGGTTGCCTAGCAAACTGGAGATCGCATTCATCCAGGTGGCAAAGGCAGACTCAGTATTCAGTAGGTCGTTGAACCAATTGATAAAGGGAGTACCCAGAGAGCCACCAGATTGAGCTTGGGATAAGAGCAAATCCCAGCGCAACAGAGGCAAACGCACATCGCTGTTGGGCACCATGGGTGACAGCCCGAAAATCGGCAACAAGTAGGCAGCCTTGCTGTCTTGGCCTAAAAAACGCTCCAGAGCAGCAACAAACAAGCTAGAAATCGTTGCCAGTAACTCTGGAGGGGTAATTTGGGCAATTTCACTCAGGTTACGATCGGCTGGAGCCGTCTCAGTAGGTAGTTGCAACTGCTCTAACACCACCGATAATTGGATGACAGGATCACCCAGCACATCAAGCAATGCCGAAAATTTAACGCCGTTAAAAGACAGTCCCTGTTCATCAAGGATTGGCTGGTTATCAGCACCACCCACAAACGCACCCATGTTAAGGGGATAACCCTGCTGTCCTAAAACCAAGTCCAGACCGTTATCACCAATTTCCAGGAGGGGTAACAGTCCCCAAACCCTCACATCTATCTGACTCGGTCCCTTGCTAGGCCCAGAAGCACTGGTTCCAAAATCCCAACTGTGCAATACACCAATGCCAAATATCTGATCCTCAGCAGGATTGTCTTGATCTTTGGGGTAGTTAACCAAATAGAAACCTGTCGGCTGATCAGTTTTAGGGTTAGGAATGGGGTTCCAGACACCAAGAGCCCCCAAATCCTGAGATGGAATTCCCAGTTCATTGGCAGCAACTTCTCCTAACAACTCAGCCAGCAAAGACGCAATCGTGGCACCATTGGTTTTGAGATTCTCGCCAGTAACCCCTAATGGGTTCTCAAACCAGGTTTGGTTCAGCTGATAACTATCCTGCTCATTGGGTACGGCCTCAAGAAGACCGATCGCGACGCCCAGTTTGATCAGAGCGGGTGAAATTGTCGAGCTATCAAAACTGCCACTCCCATTGTCAGAGTCTTGCAGCACAGCCAGCGCATTGGTGGCAAATTCTGCAGCTGCTTCACGAGCTTGGATATTGTCCAGACTTTTGCTGAGAGGGACAACATCAGCCTCCAAGGTTCGTATTTTCTGAGCTGTCGCTACCATAGGAGTTACCTTTTCTGAAATTGTTATAGGAGTTATAAGCGCAATGCGAGCATTGCTCTGGGAAAATAGCTGATACCCAATTGCTTGAAGTTAAATTTTTTGAGGTATGCCCCGTGTACACCGGGTAAGGGGCAAAATTTAACTTCAAGCCAAAACGGTATTAAGATGTCTTTAAACCTTTGTGAGAATCACTAAACCAGCGGTTCCCTGGGGGCCAACACTACCATTGCTGCCGGGGTAACCCAAAGACCCGTCGGGATGTCCAAGGCCAGGAATGCCAGGGCGTCCCCCTTCTCCTCCGACACCTCCTTGACCGATGGGTGTCTCGGTGGTTAATTGGGTATTCGAAGCTATACTGTGGTAATAAACCTGCATCGTACCGCCCCCTCCCCCAGCACCACCAGCACCCCCAGGTCCGCCGTTGCCGCCAGTCCCTCCAATTCCCATGCTGTTATTGGGACCATAGCCCCCACGCCCCCCTTGACCTCCCTTCCCGCCATTGCCGCCAGCACCGCCGCGACCTGGCAATACGGCGAACTGAATGGAACCACTGAGCTCAGCTACAGCAAAGGTTACATTGGGAGCATCAAGACCGTCCTGTCCATTGGTACCTGAGCCACCAGCGCCACCATGACCTCCAGGGCCATTCGGTTCAGCACCCGTTGCTCCTGGTGCACCAGCTACACCCTCAACACCTGGTGCGCCATCAATCCCTTGACTGACAAATTGACTCGATGAAGAACCAGCCGACACTAAGCGCTCAACCACTACCTCAGTGGGTGCTTCGAACACCAGTTTTGTGCTATCAGCAACAGAAATCTCATCGACTATCAAGACCACTCGCTCTGCCATCGGTCCCCTGACGATCATCTGTTGCCCTTCACCCAACACCAGACGTGAGGCTGCGAACAGAGCAATATGATTCCGTTTAACCCGCAGCGGTTGCACCTGAGAACGTTCACTCTGCCAGTCCAACACCAGTTGCGACTCACCCGGAAGGGGTTGTAACACCCGATCGCCCAGCTCTGCCAGCTCAACCCCATGGTAAGACAGTAAGTTTAGAAAATAGGAGGAGTGAGGAGTTGTTTGAGTTATCTCCCTGCTGGACATATCGCTAGTTCCCCGTGTTGAGTAACGCCAGGTAGGTTAATAAACCATGAAAAGTGGCTCCGTTGTATGGGTTAAAACTACCACCGGATAGCGTTACAAGCTGTCCTTGGGGCACAAAGAAACCGAGTAAAGGTAAATTAGGCATAATATCCTGGGGACGAGCCACTTGGTAATTCCTGCCAGCTAAAATAGTGTCATATTGCGTAGCGAAGATTGGCGTTGCTGCTGGTGTTGCACCAAAGGTATACACAGCAGCCAAACTGCGCTGATCTGTCAGTGGGTTTTGATCTAGATCTACTGCAATCAAGTTAGCCAGCGCACCGCCGCTACCATGCCCGGTGACTAGCACAGGTTTGTTAACCAGACCATTTAAAGCCTGACGAACAGTATCGCGGCCACTTGCATAGAGATCGACCAAAGACTTGGCGTAAGAGCCAAAGCTAGTGGGTAGCCAACTGGGATAGCCAGGAAATGAATCGCTGACAATTGTCATCAATTCCAACCAACTGACTGTTCCTCGGAGGGCCAACACCAAATTATCTGGCCCTTCGAACACACTCGCCCACACCGCACCATTCAGGGTTAGATTCTGCTTGAGGTCATAGGGTGTGTAAGAGAAACTCGGTGTACTGCCAGGGTGCTGGAACATTTGATAAGCCACAGCACAAAGCTGACCCAAGGCAAAAGCTAACGCTTGACTGAAACCAGTCACACTGCTAACGGTGCCTGGTTCCCCACTACCAGGATCACTCTGGGTGAGTAATTCGTTGTAATAGGGGCCATCCCGCTCAACCCAAGGTGAATCGTAGGTACGAATATCTAAGGGCAGTGATTCCTCAGTTCCCACCTGCACGTAACCGGTAGTCTGATCTGGAAGACTAGGGAACAGATCTGCCTGAGCCTGCACCCGAAAACTGGCCGTTACTGCACTGTTGTATAAACTCTGATAATCGCCATTGCCGTAGGCCGGACAAGAATAGGCATAAGCCTGGATAGAAGTTGCCGGTGAGTTGCCATTACCGGGTCGCAGGTCTAGGGAAGCCAGTTGGGCAATAGGGCCGCCAGGACCCAGACCAGCACAGATCACTGGCATGGTGGTTTGGAAGGCAGGAATCTGCTGCTTAACCTTTTGCAAATCATCCAGTAGACTACCGCGAATAGCACGGTACATCAGCGAAAAACCTGTATCGATTTCCGCATCCTGACTTGTGCTCCTGATCCCTTGACGCAATTGGCTTAAATCGCTTTGATGACAACGAATGGCATCACCAATTTTAGCCATGTCGCCGCCTTGTGGACTTTTTGCCAAATCTTGGAGGGTGCTAACTAAGCCTGCAGTTCTTTGGTGAAAAGACTGCCATTGAGGATCGTTAGGGGCTAATTGAGACAGTTGGTCACAACGAGATTGCAGTGCCAATGCTGCCTGGTTCAACTTCTCGCCCCCATCAGGATTATCGATCTTGGCCAAGGTTTGTGATATATCTTTGAGATCATCTTGTACTTGCTGCAACCTCAGTTGATGGGTGAAAGCATTGACAGCCTTGCTGCCAACTATATTGCTACCCAACGAGGTGAAGATATGATTGTCTTGGGGCGTATAGAAGGAGATAAAACTACGCCACAAAGCTCCTGTGACCACTGCACAGACTGCTTGACTATCGTAGGTTTTCATTGCCAGATAGTACTGGCAACTCCCGTACATGCTTGAGCTGGTGTACTTGAACAGTAAGTCCCACCCAGGTACAAACAAACTACTCAAGGACTTATTGGCCAAGGTCGCCAGGGTCACCAGCTCAGCCCCAAGGGCAGGGTCATAGTTCTGGTTCAGAATAGAATTACTCATCAGACGCACACTTATCCATTGTTGGGGATTATAGCTACCTTACCTGCTTCGCCAGCGCTACCTAACACACCCGGCTTGCCAGAATTACCCGCCTGACCATTGTCTGCATAAGTTGGCTGACCTTTAGGTGGAGGTGGATAGACTTCATTAGCACCGCCACCACCACCTGCACCACCATTACCACCTGCACCACCATTACCACCTGCACCAGGCAAGGAATGGGGTTGGACTTCGGCATTGGGAGCTAGGGTTTTGTAGGCCACGGTAATATTGCCTCCATTGCCTCCATTGCCTCCATTGCCTCCATTGCCTCCTGTTCCACCGGTTCCACCGGTTCCACCCTCAGCCCATTTATCCTCTTTGTCCTTCAGGCAGGACTCTGCTGCACTACCCGTCATCTGTCCGGCATTGCCACCCGTTCCTCCAGCTCCTCCAGTTCCGCCATTGCCACCGTTACCGCCGTTGCCACCCTGAGACACAATCACAAGCAACCCTGTTATTTGATCAGACTGGAAGGCTAAAGATGGCGCAGGCAAACCAGGTCCTCCGCCTTGACCACTTGCACCATTACCGCCAGGATTACCCATAGAACCATTGCTTGAATAGTCGCACTTTGGACAATCACCGGTTTCACAGCCGTTTTTGCCATTACTGCCGCTTTCACCAGTAGCACCTGAATTTGCTGTTGGTTTGGAACTACCGTTAACTCCAATTGATCGAATTACACCATCACTGATCTGAACCATGTCGTTGCTCCTTACTGGGACAAAAATTGTGAAGTCGCCTATCACAGCATGCCACTGAAACTCATGGCAGGATTGAGTATCTATAGACCTGCAGATTTATTAAATGGGAGTTGCTCACCAATCTTAAGTCAATGAAGTCAATCAGGATTGACTTACACCGGCTTAACCGTTGAACTCATCCAACATCTAAAATCCATTTAATGACTTTAAAGTTCTTGACAGACTAGCAGGTAGTCAACTTTACAAGAAGTATCATAACTGCCAGTCAACCTTGCTTGTTGATCGTAGAAGGGAATACCTTGATTCCCTGCAGTAAATAGCTTTGCTAGCTTGGTCGGGGTTCACTACGCACTGAAAAGCTTCCTGGTGCTCCACTCTTGCCTACAGTACCAGCATCGCCTGTAGAACCATTTTGGCCGTTGCTACCACCAAAACTACCACCCGTGCCACCTTGACCAGCCTTACCACCAGCGCCACCTGTGCCACCTTTTAACGTCTCGGTACTCATCGAAACATTAGGTGTAGGAGTGTCCTGGTAATAATACACTACAATGTTGGGACCATTGGCACCATTCCCACCGGGTTGACCATTGGTACCATTGCCGCCCTTGCCGCCGTTGGCACCGTTGATCTGCTTACAGGGACCACTAGCCGCTGCACCATTGCCACCGTTACCACCCTTACCGCCGTTACCACCACTACCGCCATTACCACCACCACCACCGGTGTAAATTATCTCAACATCACCCTGGATATCACCCAAGTGGAAAATACCCTGGCCCGTGATAATACCATCACCTCCGGGTGAAGCTCCACCAGCATTTCCTCCAGGATTACCTTCTATAGCAGACTGGGGATTTTGACAAGTGGGATTCTTTCCGCCACTAGATGTTCCTTGCTGTGCATCTCTACCATCAGGGCCATTAGTACCGTCAGCTCCATCAGTTCCATTTGCACCATTAGTACCTGTAATTCGAAAAGTAGGCATAATTAATTATTTCTGTTTTACAACTATTCAACAGTAAATTGCTGGCATTCAATGTTAAGTGGGGTTTTCATCTCAATGTAACCGCCCTCTTCGATCGTAATCGTGGCAACAACGAGGTTTGTGGGCTGACCGTTTGGATCATTAATAATCAGCGGGTTATCCTTTGTGATCACCAAATGCTGTGCAGCATGGGTTGCAATTTGCATGGGAAAGTGAATGGCATTAATGTGCTCTTCGTAATCGCTAACTTTGCTCGAATCCCCCATCACTGCAGCATGTAGCGCTTTTCCCACTGCTTCATGGTGTTGCACCGTCATGCGGTCCTTGAGCTGACACACATCGCCACCACAAGAGGCCAAGGACGGCATTCCAAGACTGGCCGCTGGGGGGGGGTAATCGACAAAAGCATCACTGGCCCTTTTTGCTTGGTAATCCTCGTCAGGACATCCGCCCATCGCACACAGATCTGCAACACTACCAATCTCGTGGACTTGAGCGGGTGGGAAGTCGGCGCTTGCGGCAGGGTGTCCACACCGCAAACCACCACTTTCCGTCGTAACTGTGGCTGGAACAGTGTTAGGGTCAATCCCTAAAGCTTCCAGCTTGGCATGAAACTTTGCTCGCTGTGCGTCAGATAAGTCTTGGTATTTCTTAGCCATTGAGACTCTCCATACATAGTTTTAGGTGTTTATTGTTGATCTGCTGTCGAACTTGATCAATTAACAGCAAATCATTTCAGATTTTTTGAAGATGGGTAACCACAACCCTAACTAGGGACACTAAGACCCAACTGGATATCAGGTGCTGCCTCTTGTCTGTATTGCTTCCTGTCTTCATCGCACTACAAGCGATGAAGACAGGAAGCAATACCAAAATCACAACACAAGGATGATGACGATAAAGTAATCTTACATCAAAATTTTGAACAATGCACCAGAATGATCATTTTGTTTGACATTTTGTCTGAAGGTTTGAGATCATAAGCACTTATTTATACTATATAATGTTGTTTGATGCCAACAACGATATTAGGCTTGATACAGTCCCGAATTGACCCTACGAATGATTTTATGGAAGCTCAAACCATTATAACTACGTCCAAGGTCACGCCCAAAACAGCATGTATCTTTTAGGTGCGAGCCGTGGCGAATTTAATTCGCCAACGGAAAGAGCACCGATTAAGTAACTTACCGGCTGAAATTATTACCCAGCAAGGATTTAATCTGGGTTGTCGCCCCCCAGAGCATTTTGGATAACTATTAATTTATGTTACCAGGTAGTTATGTGTGTGATTATGCCAAATATTATTAAACCACAAGAAGTTTATCGTTGAATGATACAATCCGAAAATTGCTTTTGAGCAAAGGCTTCACTCTATCTTAAATCTTAAATATTACTGAGCCTTTTTGATAGGTTTATCCTAAAGTATCAAGCTGTACTGCCTACACTCGTATCCCTACCCTAAGCTATGAGTAATACCACACCAATCAATAACCCACTTTGGGCGGGCCCGCGACTCTTCGTGCCGATTTATTTAGAAGCCCTAATGGTGGGTCAAAACAATCAAGTCGGCAACTGGGCTGTTGTGGGTGTGCAGTTTAATCAACTCGGGTTGCCCTTAGGACAACCCCAACCGCCACCCTTTTCCTATCGGTCATCGAGCAATCCGCCTAAGCTAGGTATTCACTTACTTTGGACTGTGCCCAGTGCTTTGCGTCATGGTCAAACTCAAGCGAATGGCGCTGTTGATTTCCCCTTGCTTCCCAATCGATGGTTAGTGACCCGTACCTTTATTGCTGAGCCGGGTGCTGTACCTTCCCTCACAGTTTGGGTTTTGGAAAGTGACTATCTTGGTTCCACCCCCAATGGAACCCATGTCTACCCAGATCCGACAGGCGGCAGTCAGACTTACTATATTGGTCGTCGTTTTGACTTGGCTAGCTGGAACGGCACAACGACGACCTACTCTGGCGAACCGTTTTTACGTGCCATGGGGCCAGGCGACGCTACCTATGTTGCCATTTACGACAATATGACCAATGTGCTGGCCTTTCATGACGATATGCAGAATGCTTCTGTCGGTTGGTACAGCTACAGTGTCTGCGGTTGGTACAGCACACCAGCGGACGATCAGTTGTTCGGTAAAACTGAATCGTCTCCTGATGGCTTTACAACGGAGCAAGAGTGGCAAGAGATTATGACTCACCTGCAATGGACGGTGGGGAGTGAGGCTGACCAAAATGCTGCGGAGCAGGATTGGCAAGCTTGGTTGCAGCAGCATCCGATTACTGGGGGCCCGCCCCTGACTGATGCACAAAAGAATTTGCCCGCTCAAAGTCTCTGTCACGGGTTTATCTACAAGCTAGATTGGCAGGGATTTAACCAGTTTTATCCGATTAATGCCATTTTGCAGGGTGAGCATCCCCCAGCTGTTGCGATCGGAGCCAATGGTCCTGAGGCAATGGCGGCTTGGCTAGCAGATGCGATTGATGCTCCGTATGCTGAGGATCTGTTGTTGGCCTTCCAAGAGGATATGGTGTTTGACTATGCCAGCAATCAGAGGACGTTTGAGACTAAGTCCCATGCCGCTCGTTTTGGTTCGACGAGTGCGGGCGATCGCTGGGTGGTTTATCAGGAGCAAACCACTGAGCCTAGCAATGGCGAGATTCCGTCGGGCGCAACAAGTGTTCCCCTAGACCAAACGACAACTGACGCTCTGACACGACTCAACACCACCCAAGCAACCCTCAATCAAGACCGAGAGATGCTCGCCTCTCTGAAATGGTCCCTGTATGCTGCCTACTGGAAGCTAGCCAATTACCCTCTCCCGCAAGGGCCGATTTTATTACCCCTGATTCAAAAGGAAATCAATCGCCTTACTCCCTTAGTAAATAGCTACAACTCCAAGGTGACCCAGGGATCTCAACAAGTGGACCAGCAGGCCCAGGCCTTGAGGGAATTGTTGGCTCCTCTGAAGCTGAAACTCAATACTCAAAACCAGCCACGCTTTGAGCAACGGCAAGATCCAGTCATATTGCTGGCAGGAACCAATCAAGATACTAAGTTTGCTCCCCCTGGCGTATACGATGATGAAGACACCTTGTTTACTCGTTTCACAGGTCAAACTTTAAGTGCTCTAACCATCAACTACAGTGGTGACGGCATAACGGTAAACGAGACTCTTAGTGCGGATGACTTCACCGATATCACTTGGCCCACTGGGGTACAGATTCCCAAGGAGATCCACGACTTCTGGTTTGAGACTTTTTTACTTGACACCAACAGTGCTCTTTTGCTAGCTCAGCGCAATTTTCAAAAAGCTGGTGTGACACCGACCCCAACCCAGCTTAACGACCTAACAGCTCAAATCCAACGCCAACAAACCCTACTTTGGAACCAGGATGCGACTAGGTTAGTGGATGTGCGTACAATTTCTGAAACCGCTGGTTTTAAAGGTGTACCGCCCTTTAATGCTGCCGTTGCAGCTTGGACACCACCCTGGGCACCTATATACATGGACTGGGAAATCGAGTGGCATCCCAGTGCTACTACACCCCAGGACATGCTCAACCAATGGAGCCTAGGAGAAGTAGATTTTGAGTGGAACGGCACCCAAGTTACTGCCAAGGATGAAACCTACTCTGGGCGAGCCATACTCAACGGCCAGATAGCACTGGGCCTCCAGGAAAAACTCTATGACTTTTTGGATTCGAATCCAAATTTATCAGACTTGCCAATTTCGGTGCAAGAGAAGTTACGAGAAATGGCGGAGACTCTGGGTCAGTTTGATGTGGTTACACAGGCTATGTCTGGTCTGATTGAAGAACTGATCATGCGTCTGCAACAGATGAACAAGCTCAGCCCGGATGACTTGGGCAATATGGCGCAGCTACTCGCAGATGCTGAAAACTTCCTACCAGCGGCAGGTAGCAGTTTGTTCTTTCCCCTCCACGCCGGACACTTGCGGGTTACTCGTATTGAGGTTGTCGATGCTTTTGGGCAAATCCTGCGTGGTTCACAATTGTCCAATAATTTACAACCTATTCGGAGCAAGAGCTTCATTACACCAGGTGAAACCAATACTCGCTACATCCAGCTCACTCCTCGTGTTACTCAAGACTTGCGCTTCGATTTTCGGTTAGTCCAATTTGATGATGATACGATCCCCACTAACTCGAGCGATCTCACCAGTCCCATCAGCGGCTGGGTCATCCCCAACCATATTAACCATAGCTTGACCGTATTCGATCCCTGGGGCAACAACCTTGGCGAAGTCATCACGATCGATGCTGGCAACAGCGACAGGGACCAGGAAACCGGCCTGCGTTGGGATGCAGTGCCTGGTAGCAATACCCCCCTTGGAGCAGCTCCCAACTTTGGTAGTCAATTGCAACATCTTAATAGCTTTGTTAATGGCTTATTGCTACGCGGTGCCCAGGGTAGTGATGCTTTGAGCTGTCTATTGGATGTAATCGATGCCAGTCTCTGGAAAGTCGATCCACTTGGACAGCCCATGCAAGGAAATCTAGCGATTCTGCTGGGTCGTCCTCTGGCGGTGGTGCGTGCTCGGATTACGCTGGAGGTGGATGGTACGCCTGCTACTAATCAGGCTTGGGAAAATACCAGCAAGCAGATTACGGATGGTTTTACTGAGGTTAGTCTGCCACTCCGGATCGGTGACATAGGTCTGAGTGGTAATGGAGTCATGGGATATTTTCTGGACAACGACTACAGCCAGTTTTATCCTTATCATGGGTATACGCCTAAGTTGGCTGTTCCTCGCCGCACGCTGGCCGATCGACGATTACCAGAGTCCCAAATGCTAGCCCAGATCGCCCAGCAACTGGATAGCAATAATGATAATGCTGAAGCTGCCAGTGACCCTTACATTGTCAGTAATCCCCAACTCCATTTGCCACCAGATGGCACCACCACACATGACCTGACCTTGCTGGTCGATCCACGCGGGTCAATTCCAGTCATCAGCGGATACCTGCCCGTACAATACCTAACGTTGTCACCAGGACCGGTTACCCTGGCCCTTAATAATATGTTTGTTACCTTCCGCGCTGGACCTGTTCTGCTCAACAGTACCGAGATCCAGTTACCGCTGCCTGCCGCAATTAAAGGGGACTGGACTTGGGTAGAACGGTCTGGGGTCACGACCTGGCGTGAGTCAGATCCATTAACTAGCTCTACTTCTAGCGCCCAGCTACCGTCCACACGACCTAATGTGAACGAGGGTTGGCTAAAGCTAAGCGGTGCCCTGGGATTGCAGAAACCGTAAATCTTATCAACCCGGCGTTGTAAACCCGACGTTTACCATAAACGTAATCAATCATTTTTTGGGAGCCATAACTCATGTCCACAGTATTGACCTATACTTTTAATCCCACCACGGTGCAAGCCAATACCCGCAAGAGCTTTACCCTAGTGGCTACAAATGGCTCTACCCCTCTCTCCTTAAATACTAGGAATGCAATTTATTTGGCGGTGCCGGTAGGAGATGAGGCTAGCGATCTGACCCCTAACTTGAATGAGATTAGCACTCAAGCACCGGATAAGTGGCGCTTTAACGCGACTAATCAGGGTGGAGAGTACAACTTTATTATTTCACCCACCCAAAATTTCACCATCAATGCCAATGCTTCGCTAGTTTTCGAACTGAACAATGTGATCATCAATCCAGTTCAAGGTAACGCCAAAGTGGTTTTGGAAGAGTTTGTTCAGATGACCCCAGGACAAACTGAGTTTACGATACAAAAAAATGAAGCCCAGCTTAGTATTGTTGCTCAAGCAATCCCCTCTACTGTGGGTCGTAACCAAACCACCGATTTGAAATGGAATGCAGCTAAGGCTGCTTATGTGATCATTCAACCGATCAATAAACAGGTTGACACCAGTGGTGAGTATCCGACTACACCATCCCAGGATGTCACTCCTGAAGCACCCCAAGTCACGTATTCCCTCACGGCCTGGACGCCAGATCAAAAATTTGCCCGCGACAATGTAACAGTCACCATTAGTCCACCTGTATTTAGGAAGGTGGAACCACAAAATCAACCTCCGATCGACCTTGATGCAGAAGTTAAGTTGGAGTGGAATGTAGAATACGCCGAAACTGTACAACTGACTTTACCTCAGGGGGTAGTCCCACAACCCACCAGCGGTTCTCTGGAGGTAAAACCCCAGCAAATGTTAGTGGGTAATGCTGAATCAGTTACCTATACTTGGCGTGCTACAGGTGCTGATCAACCAGTATTTGCCTCGGTGGAAATTCCCTTTAATCCAGTGACGATCGACTATTTTCGCTACCCAAACTTCGAGACAACCAACACTTTTCAAGTCCAAGTCACCAATGGCTTTACAAATGTTGAACAACACTATGTTGAAGGGGGCAGCTACTTTAAACTGACTGCCACAGGTCCTCGTGGTCCACTCGTTCAATATCTGGGGGATTACGAAGCCTTACAGATCCAAGTATTTCTAAGCAGCAGTAATAATGTAAGCCCTGGTACAGAGGTCGAGCTACAATGGCAAACAGTACTAGCCACCTCTCTCTCCCTAGAGTCGGATGATGGCTGCTCCACCCCCATTAGCCACGATCAAATCGCCCGAGGCAAGTTAAACGTTACACCCACTCAAAGTACTCTCTACACTCTCAAAGCCACTGATGCCAATGACAATATTATTACGAGCCAGTTGCAAGTTACGGTGAGCTAAGATTGCCCATGTAAGTAATAAGATTGCCCATGATTCAGGAGAAAAGCCGTGTCAACTATTGAAGAAGTAGTTTATGCTGCCATCCGTAAGGTCAAGCCTTCCCTGTTGGAGACTGAATTAAGCCTCGCCACTCGATTTGACGACTACCGTATCACTTCTATGGAAATGGCGATGATTGTCTTTGAAATCGAGGATCATTATGATATTGAAATTGAGGCCCACACTCTAATTGACTTTGATACGATCGGTGCAGCCTGTGAATTTATAGCGAAACTGCTTGCCAAGAAGAACCTTCAGGGAGTAGCTACCTAATGAGCATCCTCAGCGATGACGAACGGGTCGTTATTACTGGTTTAGGTTGTGTCTCTGCTCATGGTGTCGGTGTGCGCCCCTTTTGGAACCAGGTCGTAGAAGGTCACAGCGCAATTGCGCCTACAACTCGTGCCCAAGCTGGCCACAGCATAACTGTCCCAGCAGCACCAGTGACTGAATTTCAATTACAACACCATATCAAAACACCCCAACAGCCCTTGCTTGATCCCTTCAGCCAATATGCCCTGGTAGCTGCTCATGAAGCTATCAACGATGCTGCATGGGATCTAACTCAACTACCTAGGAGTGAAGTCGCAGTAATTCTTGGTTCTACCAGTGGTGGCGAGGCCAGTCGAGAAAACGAAGCAGTCCGTTTTTTTTATCAGGGAAAGAAACGTTGCAATCCAGCTTTGGTGACTCGTACTAACCATCAGGCAGTGGTGTGTGGTATTTCCATGCATTTTGGTTTTACCGGTCCTGCTTTTGTCGTTCATACTGGCTGTGCATCGGGTACCCATGCTATTGCTCAAGCCTACTTAATGTTACGCCATGGTCAAGCCCGTTATGCTGTCACTGGTGGTGCAGAAGCTTGTGTAATGTTCTCCACCCTGGTAGCCTTTCAAGCCATGGGAGTGTTAGCGACTGACACCTGCCGCCCTTTTTCCTCTGGTCGGACTGGTATGGCTTTGGGAGAAGGAGCAGGAGTAATCACTCTGGAAACTTTAGCAGCAGCCAGGGAGCGCCATGCCCCAATCTATGCAGAACTAGCAGGTATTGGTATGAGTGCTGACGCTAGTGACCCAGTCAATCCAGTGGTTCATGGGCCGATAAAAGCCATGCAACTAGCCTTGGATCGTGCTGGTTTAAAACCGAAACAGGTCGATTACATCAATGCTCACGGTACTGGTACCCAGTCCAACGATCAAGTAGAGAATGAAGCAATCAA
The DNA here is from genome assembly GCF_010672755.1 of Moorena sp. SIO1F2. Classification (NCBI taxonomy): domain Bacteria; kingdom Bacillati; phylum Cyanobacteriota; class Cyanophyceae; order Coleofasciculales; family Coleofasciculaceae; genus Moorena; species Moorena sp. SIO1F2. Next base: position 6,190 of record NZ_JAAHFV010000027.1, on the reverse strand, counting down.
ACAACTGTTTGATGCCCATGCAACCCACTTAGCGGTATCATCCACCAAAGCGAGTCATGGACATGCTCTCGGTGCCTCTGGAGGTTTTGAATTGATTGCTACTGTTTTGAGCCTACAGGAAGGGCTGCTGCCACCCACTGCCAATTTCACCGCACCTGACCCAAAGTGTGACTTGGATTATATACCCAATCATAGCCGCGAACAGCGTATATCAGTTGCTCTGTCCAACTCCTTTGCTCTGGGTGGTCTCAACGCAGTATTAGCTGTTACATCGGTAAGATAAAAGCGAGGTGATCGATGTCTGCTCCGTTCAGAAGCAATAATAGCCGCCGCCGAGTTGTGATTACTGGTATGGGTCTTGTTTCTCCTCTCGGCAATACCCTGGACAGCTACTGGCAACGCCTATGTGCTGGAGAGAGCAGCATCCAAATACAAGTACGAAACAGCAAACAATGGCCAAGCCATCAGTCATGGTTGGCGGCGGCTGTATCATCAAACTTGCCAGATGATTTACCTGGCAAGATTTCCCCACACTTGCTGGATGATTTTGCCCGTTATGCCGTACTCGCTGCAGAGCAGGCATTGCAACAGGCTGGTAAGGATGTTATTCTTGAGCGTCGTCAACAAGTGGGAGTAATTCTTGGCACTGCTGTTGGCGGTGATGAATCCCGCAACGAAGCTACCTATCGAGCCTATATCAAACAACGCCCACCTTCACCACAAACTATCATCCGCGCCATGGCTAACGGTGCTGTGAGTGCTGTTTCCCTAGCCTATGGCTTGCAAGGTATTCACTATGCTGTGTCCAGTGCTTGTGCCTCTGGTACCCACGCCATTGGCCAAGCCTACCAATCAATTCGTAACGGCTGTGCAGAATTGATTCTAGCCGGTGGCAGCGAACAACTGCCATCCTACAGCCTGTACCGAAGTTGGCAGCAGATGGGGGTACTTAGCCCAGACGGTTGTCGGCCGTTTTGTGCCAGCCGCAACGGTATCATTCTTGGCGAGGGTGCCGGTGTGCTAGTGCTGGAATCTCTAGCCTCTGCCCGCGCCCGCAATGCTACTATTCATGGGGAAATCGTTGGTTTTGCTCACAATGCTTCAGCTAAAGACTGGATCCAACCTGACGCCGACACAATGGCTCACTGCATCCGCACTGCAATTCAAGCAGCCAAGTGGAAGCAGGAAGAAGTAATTTATATTAATGCTCATGGCACTGGTACTAAACTAAATGATATGGCCGAAACTGCTGCCATTCATCAAGTTTTTGGTAGCCATGCTAGCACCGTCAAAGTCTCCTCCAGCAAAGCTCATCATGGTCATACCCTTGGTGCTGCTGGTGCGCTGGAATGTATTGCTACAGTTCTCGCGCTTCAACACCGCACTGCACCCCCCAATACTATCACCCATGTCCCCGACCCTGACTGCAAGCTGAACCTGATTACTGGTGCTGCCACTCCCCTAGATGGCGACTATGCCCTTAGCCATTCTTTTGCTTTTGGTGGCTTAAATGGAGTCTTGGCCCTACAACGATTTCAGGAGTGACAGAGATACTATTGGACAGGATTACTTGACACTTTACTTCCCTTAGTCTAAAGGAAACTCTACAACCATAGAGAATTTAGTCCCTAGCGTCGATAAATCACAATTACTGGTGGAACAATAGCAATACTTGAAGAGACAGAAATTATGACTTCAGAGGGCGTATTAATTGTAACAGGTGGTAGCCGTGGCCTAGGTGAAGCAATCGTGCGGGATGCCCTCAAGCGTGGACAATTTGTCGCTACTTGTAGCCGGGTTGAATCTAAATTTATTTATGATATGCGCAACTCTGATCCCCAGGAAGAACAATTTTACTGGCAACAACTTGATCTCACCGATCCCGAACAAACCACCACCTTCATCAAAACGGTAGCAAGACGTTATAAAAATATCACTGGTCTGGTGAACAATGCTGGCCAAAGCCAAGGCCAATTTTTATCACTCACCCGCGACCAGCTTGTACAACAACTGCTTGCCATTAATCTTGAAGCAGTTATCCGTGTTACCCGTCTAGTCTTACCTTACATGCTCCGCAACAGCAGCGGCTCCATTGTTAATCTCAGTTCAATCTCTGGCCACCGGGGTGCTGCTGGTCTCTCTGTATACGGTGCCACTAAAAGTGCCCTTGAAGGTTTTAGTCGTTGTCTAGCCCGTGAGGTTGGAAGTCGCCAAGTACGTGTTAATGCTGTAGCTCCTGGATTGCTTACCACTAGCATGGCTGACAACACACCTGAAGAAGAAAAACAACGTATTATCCAACACACCCCTATGGGTCGCCTCGGCAATGTCGATGACGTTGTTGGTTTAATCAGATTCCTTCTCTCTGAGGAAGCCCGGTTTATTACTGGCCAGAACATAGTTGTCGATGGTGGCTTTACCTGTTAAACAGAAAACTACTAGCATAAGCTCAGTAACCTAACTGTCTTTTAGGCGTTTTCCTTCAGTTCCTCAAAGTTCGCTGAAAAATTTTCATAAGTTTAGGGAGTCCATGTGACACTCAAGTAGTAGTTGTAGATTAAAGGATACAGACCATGAATCTAAAACGCTTGTACTGCATTATTAAAAATCGTCTGGTGACTTATAAAATTGTTGCTATTTTCAATCCGATTTTTAATATATTTATCGGTGGCAATCATCGACCAGTGTTTTTTAATATTGAAGAAGATTACCCAACTTTAAAAATATTTGAGCAACATTATGCAGTCATTAAGGCTGAATTAGAAGCAGTCCTTGTCCATCAAGATCGAATGCCTCGCTATCACGAAATTGATGACGATTTGCTCTATGCGTCTGGACGGTACAATCGTGACAAACGTTGGAATATATATATGCTGTTTTGCTATGGCGAAAAACCTCAGTTTAATCGAGAGCTTTGTCCGGAAACTTGTGCGTTGTTGGATAGTATTCCTAATCTTTGTCAAGGCTTTTTTTCGATACTCGATCCAGGTAAATCTATTCCCCTACATACTAGTCCATCCCGCTATTATCTACGCTATCACTTAGGTTTGAAAGTACCCAAGCACAATCCTCCCATTCTCAAAATCAAGGACTGTGAATATTCTTGGAAAGAAGGTGAGGGTGTTTTATTTGATGATAGTTGGGAACACGAAATTATCAATAATGCTGATGAATTGCGTGCAGTTCTCATTGTTGATGTTCTCCGACCTATGGCCTTGCCAGTTCATGTTCTCGGTAAGTTCATTATGTTTCTTGCTCGCTGGATCTATGCGTTGGAAACTCATCGCCGAATAAGAAGATTTTTTTGGACTGAATCTGTTGGCGAGAGTGCAGCAGCTCCTTGATGACTGGGTGGTGATCTGAAAGTAGTGATGAAGCTCAACTGCTGCTCATTAACCTTGTTCTTGGAATTAATCGCTGTAAACCCCCGGCTATGCAGGCAGGGTAAACGGATCTTATAAACCTTTGTATGTTGCCTGTTGACTGTTGCTTGATTTAACTACTTTTTTTTAACATATTCCACCAGTACCAAAAAATTAATAACGGAAGTGATAACAATGAATTGAAGTACCGAAACAATCAAATATTAGCACTGTTCCCTGTTCCCCGTTCCCTGTTCCCTTGAAACCCAAATACTATATCCTCAACTATTCTTCCCTTGCTATATTTTCAGGCAACGCAATAATATTCAGTCTTCCTTGTAAATCCTCCCTAGAATTTATCGGAATTAGCTGCCCTAGGTAAGGCTGATATTGATATAGTTGATAGTTCTTGGATATGAGAAAATCAGCAACAGCTAGGTTACTCCCCCGACTCCCTGCAATATTTTCGTACAGTATCGTTGGGGTAAATTCCGTCAAAATCCTGTTGCTCCCTGCTAAAACTTGCAGTTCGTGACCTTCTGCATCAATTTTAAACAAATCAACCTTGCTAATAGCTTCTTGCTCCATCAAACTATCTAGAGTAAAGCAGGAAACTTCCTCAAAATTACCAGATTTTACAGTTGCTTGTTCATCACTAGAAACAATTTCATTAAGTTCGCTCGCACCATGAAGAGCCAGTTGAGCTGTACCATTGCGATCGCTAGCTGCTCCTGCACACACTTTCACCCAGTCTAACTGATTAATAGTACAGGTTTCTTCTAAACAACGAACACAACCAGAAAACGGTTCAACCGCTAGCACACAGCCTTCTGATCCTACTCGTAAAGCAGCACTAAAAGTGTAGACTCCCACATTAGCACCAACATCAATAACAGTCATTCCAGGTTGGAGCCAGTTGCGCCAAAACTCCATTTCTTTTTCAAACCAGTCTCCTTGAGCAATTAACACACTTGTCACCAAACTCCGGAGACTTGGCTCAACCGCTAATAGTAACTGTTCTTCAAAGGTCACATAAGTAAATGGACTTTCAACCTCCAATTCAGTCCATTCAAACCCGATTAAATCCGAATTTTCGTCCTTAATATCGCCAGCCCTAGCTAGCCCCATATTTCGCCAATACTTAGCTAAGTCTATCTGTCCTAAATCTCGATAAGCGAGGTATAGGGATTGTATAATCCTAGCAGAATATGGAGCCAAATTTTTAGCCTGGTGTAAATTAAATAATCCTTCCCATTGACTATTGATCAGGCTAGCAATTCCCAACTTTAAATGAATAGAGGGGGAATCGGAGAATAGTTGAACAGCAAGATGGATAAATCTTAATCCCGTAGCATTATAAAATACCAATTGTGAGCGACATAAAACCTCACTTAACAAAAAAATTGATTGAGCGTAGCCATCCTCAGCGTCTATAATGTGAGCCAATTGCTCATACCGATTATCTGTAAAGTCATTTCCAGGAGGTAGATAAACTAGTCCTAGAGGAATGGATTGCTCATTAATATCAGCAGGATGTAGGGTATTAATTAACGTTGGAAATGCTGTTTGTATCCCCTGCTCCATTTCTCCAGTCATGGCGAAAACTAGAGCTAAATGAGCAGCACACAGGGGATGACCAGACAACTCAATTCCCTGATTCAAAGCCTCAAAAGCCATCTCCAGATACATGGCACGTAGGGATGAGTTTTCACATTGCTCAGCTTCAATTAATGCTACTACAGCACAGTTGTTCAATTCTATAGCAGAAGTCGGATTATCCCAAGACGTACTTTCAATACTGGTCTCTACAGTAGATAAAGCCTCTGAATCCAGATTCAGACCAGCACTTTCGAGATATTGCCAATAGGAATCAGCATAATTGACAGACATTTCCGCTTTCTCTCAATAAAGGTTCGCTGTACTGTTTGTAGCTCTAACACACAGTTATAAGCTGATAGGAAAGACGATCAGGATCTGTTTTTGTTCACCAATCCCTTACGATTACTATATGGATTATCCCACAATCTGATCAACAAACCCCCTCAACTTCTATGAATGCGATCGCTTCAACCCTCGAACCAATTGTCGAAAATTCCAATATCTACACCTGGGAAAACCTAGACCCAAGCTGGCAAGAGCGAATCAAACCAGCCATTGCTCCCGACACCCTTCCCAAGAGTATCATTTACCCTAGCACACCCGAGCAACTAGCCCAAGTCATAGGTCTAGCTCATTCCCAACATTATCATCTCCTCCCCTGTGGTAACGGCAGTAAATTAGGCTGGGGAGGTATCGGTAAAGACATTGATGTGGTAGTTAGTACCAAGCACCTAAACCAAATCATTGACCACGCCGTAGGAGACTTGACAGTTACCGTAGAAGCCGGAGTGAAATTAGCTGACTTACAAGCAATTTTATCAAAAACCGGTCAATTTCTAGCATTAGATCCAGCTAATCCCCAAGAAGCAACCATTGGAGGTATTATTGCTACCGCAGACAGTGGCTCCCTAAGTCAACGCTATGGAGGGGTTCGGGATATGTTGCTCGGCATTTCCTTTGTCCGCAGTGATGGACAAATCGCTAAAGCCGGGGGTCGAGTGGTAAAGAATGTGGCTGGATATGATTTGATGAAGCTGTTTACTGGCTCCTATGGCACCCTCGGAATTATCACTCAGGCAACCTTTCGGCTATATCCAATACCACAAGCAGCAGAAACTATTGTGTTGACAGGTGAAATGGATGGAATTGCCTCAGCTGTAAAAACAGTATTAGCCTCAGCCTTGACTCCCACAGCACTAACTTAGGGGATAATAAGTCTAGTGCTGTGA
>NZ_JAAHFV010000269.1:0-9134 GCF_010672755.1 Moorena sp. SIO1F2 | reverse complement strand
TAAATTTTCTGATCTTCCCTGATTAGTATATAGAGCTCCATTTATCAGCAAATCGATTTAGCCATGTCAAACTCATCCATGAATACAACAACAGTGCAAACTGTTCCGATACATTCATCTCTAGCCCAGCTTCCTCCTGGAATTCTATTTTTCCCCGGTGTGATTGGAGGTCTGATTGTATTATTGCTATTAAGCATCTGGGCTTACACCAGAGTTTATGTCATCACCCCCAACAATGAGGCATTTTTGCGGACAGGTGGTGTCTTTATCAAAAAGAAAACGGTTATTCTCAGTGGCGGGTGTGTGGTTTTGCCAGGATTTCATGAACTTACCCGTGTCCCACTCAGAGAAATTTCTATTGATGTTGAGCGGACAGGTAACCTAGCAGTTCGGACCCAAGACTACCTGCGGGCTAATATGCGGGTAACCTTTTATGTCTGTATCAATGCCAATGAAGACGATGTGATTACTGCTGCCCAACGACTGTCTCGTGAAGGTAAAATTTCCCCCGAAGATATTAAAGAAGCTATCGAAAAACGGGCGGATGATGCGATTAGAGCAGCAGCCAAGAAAAAGAATTTGGCAGAAATTGATTCCGATAAATTAGGATTTGCTGATGAAGTGTTGAATTTGATTCAGCAAGACTTAAGGAAAGTCGGTTTAACCCTCAATAATATCGCTATTTCTGAGATAGAAGAGAGTGATACCTACGATACGAATAACTTCTTTGATGCCCAAGGAGTACGTCTGCGCACGGAAACCATTCAACAATCAATTCAGCAAAAAACTGAAGTTGAGCTAAATACCAAAGTTGCCATTGAAGAGAAAGAACTAAACGCTGAAAAGCAATCCCTACGCATTGCCCAAGAACAAGAAGAAGCGAAACTGGCACAAAAGCTTGAGGTTGAAGCCCTAAAAGCCCAGCGTGAGCGGGAAATAGAAGAAGCTAAAGCCACAGAAGCAGCCACAATTCAGCGGACTAAAATTTTACAGAATAAGTCTGTAGAAGAGGAAGAAATTCGCAAGCTACTAGCCTTGCAGCAAAGTCAAATTGAAGCCGATATTACCCTCGAAGAACGGAATAAAGCCCTCAAGGTAGCCCAAACTCTGCAAAAACAAGAAGCGGAATTGGCAGAAATTAATCGTCAGAAAACCTTAGAAGAGGAAAAGGTTCAACAACAGCTGGCAGTCCAAGCGAAGAAAATTCAGGCAGATATTGAATTAGAAGAACGGAATAAAACCCTCAAGGTGGCACAAATCCTGCAAAAACAGGAAGCAGAAGTAGCAGAAGTTACTCGTCAGAAAACCGTCGATGCTGCCTTGCTTAATTCTCAGGTAGAATTGGCAGAAGCAGAACGAGAGTCAAAAATTGCTCAACAAGACGCTGCGATCGCAATTGCCGAAAAAGAACGCGATCGCTTCAATTCCGAAGCCGAACGAGCTCAAGCTGAAGCCGCTGTAGCCACCGCTACGGAAGTAGAAGAAGCCGAACGGCAACAACGCCTTTCTATCATTGCTGCTGAACAAGAAGCCGAACAAAGGCGGATTGGTGAGCAAAACGTGATTGAAATCGATGTATTCCGCCGCTCTCGTCAAGCTGAAGCAGCCAGACAAGCAGCAGAACTAGAAGCTGAGTCGATCCGCACCCTAGCAGAAGCAAATCGGGATAAAGCCTTGGCAGAGGCAGAAGGTAAACGATCCCTGATCGAAGCCGAAAATTCCATCAGCGATGCTCAGCTCAATGCTAAAATCATCACTACCATATGGCCAGAGTTAGCCCCTCAACTACCAGAAATTGCCAAAGCCTTGGCTCCCCAGCCAGGAATTTTGGGAGATACTCGGATTTACTCCTTCCCCGGTGTCAATGGCAATAATGGTAACGGAGCTAGCAGTGTAGGTGACATCAACAAACTGCTACTGTCTACCACTGGCTTATCAATGATTAATGGTTTGTTAGAGGAAGGCAAGCTAGGGGAGTTAATTAGTCAAATCCGCCAGATGATGAGTAACAACAGTAGCACAATCACCAGTAACACAATCAAACCAAAGGATAAGAAAACCCCGACCACCGATATCATCCCATCACGGGCAGCAGCCACCTCAAACCTTACCGAAAAAAACCACCTTAGCCACCCAAGCATCAAGAAACCTAAATCAGGGAAAGGCTGAATGCTTACGTATGAAGAATTCATAATTCATACTTCATGCTTCACAATTCATAGTTTCTTTGTATAGTTCGAGCAATCTTCGCTCCAATTTGATAACCTAGCTAAAATAATCTCGGAAGAAAAACAGCGTGGATATTCAAATTGGGCGAGGTAAGATAGCTCGCAGAGCCTACGGCATAGATGAAATTGCACTTGTTCCCGGACAGCGGACACTCGACCCCAGTTTGGCTGATACTCGCTGGCGTATTGGTGGTATTGAACGGGAAATTCCCATTATCGCCAGCGCTATGGATGGGGTGATTGATGTGTCCATGGCAGTCAAGTTGTCCCAAATTGGGGCAATGGGGGTTCTCAACTTAGAAGGGATTCAAACCCGTTATCCTGACCCATCACCGATTCTAGACCGCATTGCTTCGGTGGGAAATTCTGAGTTTGTTCCCCTGATGCAGGAACTTTATAGTTCACCGATTAAGCCAGAATTGATTACCCAGCGAATTCGGGAAATCAAGGACCAAGGTGGTATTGCAGCTGTGAGTCTGACCCCTGCTGGAGCCAGTAAATATAGTCAGGTAGTGGCAGAGGCTGGTGCTGATTTAATGTTTGTTCAAGCAACAGTCGTTTCTACAGCTCACCTGTCACCAGAGTCTATCAATCCCCTGGATTTGGGACAGTTTTGTCAGGATATGCCCATGCCAGTAATTTTGGGGAATTGCGTGACCTATGATGTTGCCCTCAATTTGATGAAAGTTGGGGCAACTGCTGTCTTGGTGGGTATTGGTCCTGGTGCTGCTTGTACCTCTCGGGGTGTCTTGGGTGTCGGTGTACCTCAGGCAACAGCAGTTGCAGATTGCGCTGCTGCCCGTGACGACTACTATCAGGAAACCGGTAACTATGTCCAAGTGATTGCTGATGGCGGTTTAATTACAGGAGGTGACATCTGTAAGTGTATTGCTTGTGGTGCTGATGGAGTGATGATTGGTTCTCCTTTTGCCCGTGCCAAAGAAGCTCCCGGACAAGGGTTTCATTGGGGTATGGCAACCCCTTCGAGCGTGCTACCCCGTGGGACACGAATAAAAGTGGGCAGCACTGGCACACTTGAGCAAATTCTGACTGGACCAGCCCAAATGGATGATGGCACCCACAACCTTTTGGGAGCCTTGAAAACCAGTATGGGAACCCTCGGAGCAAAAAACCTCAAGGAAATGCAACAAGTGGAAGTAGTGATTGCTCCCTCTCTGCTAACAGAAGGAAAAGTATACCAGAAAGCTCAGCAGTTGGGTATGGGTAAATAGTATAGTCTCTAGTTGAATACTGATCATTCTTAGTTGTTCATCAATTGAAAATTGAAACTTGACCATTGACAATTACCAAATATTATGGTAATTCATAAATTGAACAGCTTTTTTACAGGTTTCTAAAGTTCACGAACAACTGTTGTCAATAGTTAAAGCTAAATAGTTAAAGCTAAATAGTTAAAGCTAAATAGTTAAAGCGATGATTATAGATACTTATCGCGACCACCGCCAATCGTCAAAATTTTTCGACTGGCTTGGAAATTGCTGAAAAAAAATCAACGGTGACATACAATGGAAAAAGCGGAGACAAATGTTTCCGTTCACTCCTCACACCACACTCCGCCCGGACATAGTTCGGGCGGTTCCTTATTTTATATTGAAGGTTGAAAGTTGAAGGTTGAAGGTTGAAGGTTGAACGCGATGGACGAAGTCCCGCTTTCAGCGAACGCGTGGCCTATTGGCCAAGGTTGTTTGGTTGTTTGGTTGAAGGTTGAACGCGATGGACGAAGTCCCGCTTTCAGCGAACGCGTGGCCTATTGGCCAAGGTTGAAGGTTGAACGCGATGGACGAAGTCCCGCTTTCAGCGAACGCGTGGCCTATTGGCCAAGGTTGTTTGGTTGAAGGTTGTTTGGTTGTTCGCCTTTGGCGTTCGGTGTAGGGTAGGTTGAACGGCGTTGCTTAATAATGGAATGATTTTAAGAGTGTTTAGGTGCGCGCCTCCAAGGCCGGGTTCCCCGGCCTTGGGTCGCACCTGTGGAATAGGCATCTTGCCGTGGAATGGGCATCTTGCGTGGAACTGGCATCTTGCCAGTTTCATGCTTATTTTGGGGCGGGCAGGATGCCCACTCTACTCCTATTCATTCAAAGACTGACGCAACGCCGGTTGAACGCGATGGACGAAGTCCCGCTTTCAGCGAACGCGTGGCCGAAAAGCCAAGGTTGAACGCGATGGACGAAGTCCCGCTTTCAGCGATCGCGTGGCCGAAAAGCCAAGGTTGAGACGATAACCTGTAACCTGTAACCTGTAACCTGTAACCTTCAACCTATAACCTTCAACCTATAACCTTCAAGCTGTAACCTGTAACCTGTAACCTTCAAGCTGTAACCTTCAACCTGTAACCTGTAACCTAATAACCTGTAACCTGTAACTTGTAACCGCCTCACCTGTTCCGCCCTATGGGAGTGTTAACTTTTGCCCAAGATATTTAATCGGTGTTGTGACTATGGTAAAATTTCGGAGGTACGTAGCAAAAGTATTCGCAAGGATTTCCAGGCATGTCAACAGCCGCCCCACAAGTTACAGACTCCAGCTTTCAGGCAGAGGTACTTGAGAGCGACATCCCAGTATTGGTAGATTTTTGGGCACCTTGGTGCGGTCCCTGTCGGATGGTGTCTCCGGTTGTGGATGAGATAGCACAGCAGTACGAAGGTCAGGTGAAAGTCGTTAAGCTGAACACCGACGAAAATCCTAAGGTGGCAGGTGATTATGGTATCCGCAGTATACCAACCTTGATGATTTTCAAGGGAGGCCAACGAGTAGATATGGTGGTGGGTGCAGTCCCCAAAACTACCTTGGCTAATACTCTAGAAAAGCACCTCTAATGGCAAAAGGCTTGTAGGCAAAAGGGGACATGTAAAAGATTGCTTCCAACCTCCTCAGATCCTCAGCTATTCGTCACCAATCTTAAATTGACCAACGGACATCTGCAACTTCTGGGCAACCTCGACAGTTGTTCGTAGGGATTGAGAGACTTCGCCAGAAGAATGAGAGGTTTGTCGGGAGGTGGCAGCAATTTCCTGTATTAAGTCAGTAACGTCCCGAGATGTTTTGGCTTGGGAAACTGTGGCGTTAGAAATAGATTGGACTAACTGGTCAATCTCATGGGAGACGGCAACAATTTCTTCTAGGCTCTGTTTAGCCTTGAAAACCATTTGGGTTCCATCAACCACTTGTTTTTTTCCGTCTTCCATGGCTTTGACCACCTCTTGGGTTTCCTGCTGAATGGTGTCAATCACCTGTTCAATGTCTTTGATGGCATTGGCTGACTGGGTTGCTAGTCTACCCACTTGTTCCGCAACCACTCGGAACCCTTCTCCCTCTTCTCCCGCACGGCTCGCTTCAATTCCAGCATTGACTGACAGTAAATTAGTTTGTACGGCTATTTCCTGTACCAAGCCAACTACTTTAGCAATCTCCTTAGAGGATTCCCCTAGCAGCTTTACTTTGTTTGCTGTGTTGACTACAGTCTCTCGCAAATTTACAATAGTCACAACCGTGCTATCCATAGCTTGCCCACTAGTAAGGGCAGCGTTTGAGGCGATGTGAGAAACCTCTGCTGCTTGGCGGGCATTATTTGAGACGGCTTCAATCGAGTACATCATCTGCTCAATAGAGCTTAGTGTGTGGGTAATCTTATCTGACTGAGCCATTGCTTGCTGGGCTAATTCACCCACTGCCTGTTCATCAGCAGCAACAGCAGTATTCACTTGAGTCGAGCCAAGTTTGACCTGGATTACAATTTGCCGCAAACTTTCCATCAGGGCATTAAAGAAGTCTGCCACTGTACCAATTTCCCCCTCACCCACTTCTGCCCGGACTGTGAGGTCTCCCTTGGCAGCATTTTCCACATTATACAAGAGTTCCAGGACTTGGTGCTGGAGTGCTTCTTTTTGCTGACGTTGCTCAATAGCATTTAACTCCGCCGCCCGGCGTGCTTGTTCGATTTGATCAGAGGTTGATGCTGCTTTCTTTAGCGCTAAGTCCGCGTCTACTCGTGCTTGTTGTAACTGTTCAAACAGATCAGCTTGCTTGAGGGCAAAGCCAATCTGAATGGCCAATTGCTTTAATAAATCCGCCTCTTCTGGCTGCCAGTCCCGTGGCTCAGAACACTGGTGAGCACATAATAAACCTACCAGTTCCTCCTCATGCAAAATGGGCGCAACCATATTGGCTTTGACCTGTAGCCGTTCGAGAATATCACAGTGGCAGCCCGTTAAGCTAGCTTCATAGACGTTATGGCAAACCCAGACTCGCCCACTTTTGAACCGATCCAAAGACCCTTCCCGCAATGGGTCATTTATAATTTTCCCCATGGCTTCAATCCAACCAGGTGCTACGGATTCCGCCATGATTGTTCCACTATCCCACCCTTCATTGAAGCTATAGATCAGCACCCGGTCGGTTTGCAAGATGCTGCGAACTCCATCTACTGAAGTACTTAGGATATTTTCTGATGTCACAGATTTATAAAGAAGGCTGGTAAACTCAGCCAATAACTGGGAGCGCTCCGCTATGGCTTGCTGGAGAAAAGCCTGTTGAGCGAGAGCTTCTTCCTTAGATACGATGTTGTCAGCAAGTTTATTGAAGGTATCTGCCAGTTGACCAAGTTCATCAGTAGCTATGACCTCAGCACGGGTTTCGCGATCGCCTGCGGCAAATTTATGGGTAGTCTGCTGTAGCATTTTAATCGGTTCAGCAATTGACCGCCCCAGCAGAATTGCCAAAAATACATCTGTTGCTAATGCCAAGAACACAACGGACCCTTGTAGCAGTAGGCTACCTGTAAGAAAAGCATTCAGGTCAGATTCGCTAGTCCCCCGCACTAATACTGCCACCGGTTCTCCCTGAGAATCCATTAGAGCTTTTGCTGCCATGGTGTAGGTTTGCTCTCCTACCTTCTGACGGTCGGTAACTAACTCGTCTACTTTACCAACATTAACGACTTTCTCAAGTAGGGATGGATTAGGTAAGGGAATATCAGATTGGGCTTGCTCCCAATTGGCAGCTTTACCTTGGTCTAAGGCTGTTACTAAGGCAAATTCTCCCGAAGGCTGATGCAAATAAACAGCACTGTAGCCTCCGTTAAAGGTTTTCAGGGTTTCCTTGACAATGGGTTCCTTGCCATTAACAATATCCCCAGAAACCAAAGCACCAATCACATCATCAGTTTTTGGGTCTTTTACTGGTGTGACCGTGTAACGAATTAGGGCACCTTGCTTTAGGGCATCTTGCTTCATCAACCCCTCAGGTAAAGGGGGTGATTCTTTTCTCAATTCTTGCCAGCTGACAATTTGATTAGCTGTAATTTGCTCAGACTGCTTGAGGACTTGACTAACCAGGTTATTGGGATCAAACGTTTCTCCTTTCCGGTCAGCATTAGCATTAACAATAATTCGTAAATCTTTGTCCACCAGAGTGGCATATTCAATCTGGCGAGCTTTAACTTCATTCTGGAGAATTTGCTTAACTTGTCCCTCTAGTGATTTGGACAATAACTGATTTCTACTATGGGCAAGAGCAGCTTCAATAATAGCAGTATTTTCCGATTGACCACGGAACCCAAACCCCATTTGGTTGATTTTAATGTTGTAGTTTATTTCTGTGACAGCCAACTCTGACTGAGCTTGCCCACGTAATTGAGCTCTTCCCCCTATGATAATTAATAATGCTCCTACACCCATCAGTGCAGCCACAGAGATTACTTCGGAGGAAAACAAACCAACAATTTGCTTGGTTTTAACTGGTAAGTTATAAAACCATTGTAGGTGTGATTTTTTGCTTTGTTGAGAGGAAGAAATTTTGAGGGTAGTGGTTGGCTTGATTACCGGGCGCAATTGTATACCTGTCATTAGTGAGTAACTATTCAACTAGAATAATATAGATTTTTTTTTAAAATAATAAAATATATAGCCGATATTATATTAATCAGTAATCAGGTACAGACAATTATTTTACCCCTGTTCCCTAAAATCCAAAACTTGTGTACTTCACCTATTTTTTTGAATATTTTTGGCTCTTCCGTACTTGTTATGCTAAATTAACACTTTCTTGATGCAGTCGCTCATGGGGGAAACCCCCAAGACCGCGCTGCATCGCTTGGCAAAGGGAGCAGGGAGCAGGGAGTAGGGAGCAGTGGAAAGAGGCAGTATTTATAAATTATTGTTAATTAAATAGCATCATTTCCCTTGTAGAGTAAGCTTTCTGATTTTTTTTACTTGAAATGAGCGCATAGCAGGTACTGAAGAACCATATTTTTTAAATGCTAGCATTATTATGACAGGAGTGTTTTATCTGTCATTTCTATATAAAAAAAACAATAATAATAGCAAGCCAGCTATTATAATAACCGAAATAAATTACTATGAAGTAAATCTATTTTTAGGTATTAATTAATTTATTTTATTTATTTTATTTATTTTATTTATTTTATTTAAGATATAAACTCTTTAAAAGATTAGGGTATAATTAGTATTACTACTCCTAGGACTCAACTGATGAATCAAACCACAGCCAACTTAACAATGTCCACTAGCTGCTGTTTAGAAAAAGGTTTGGTGAGATAGGCATCAGCGCCTTGTTTCATACCCCAGAGACGGTCGATGTCCTGATTTTTAGAAGAACAAATAACAATGGGAATGCTAGTGGTATCCCGATGGTTCTTCAGGCTGCGGCACAACTCGAAGCCACTCATTCCTGGCATAACTATATCTAGAACTATAACATCAGGTTTTTCCGTTACTGCCTTATCCAAAGCATCTTTAGCATCAGCAATACAAATAACTGTGTTACCACTGTCCCGTAGGTATCTAGCCATTAACTCTAACTGAGCCAGGTTATCTTCCACAATCAAAACTTTACTCATAGTTCAATTAATTGGTTGGTGTTTAAAAA
>NZ_JAAHFV010000268.1:0-9145 GCF_010672755.1 Moorena sp. SIO1F2 | reverse complement strand
GGTTAGATGGCATGGAAATTACCCAATTTACCTACTTCCAACAGTGTGGTGGCATTGATTGTCGTCCTGTACCCATTGAGATCACCTATGGTTTGGAACGATTAGCTATGTATCTCCAGGAAGTAGAGGCCTTTACTAAAATCCAGTGGAATGACCAAATTAGCTATGGAGATGTTCACCTTCAGGGAGAAGTTGAACAATGTACTTATAATTTTGAATCCTCTAACCCAGATTTACTGTTCACGCTATTTGGTCTTTATGAGCAAGAGGCAGAACAACTCAGCACACGAGGACTTGTTATGCCTACACTAGACTACGTTCTGAAGTGTTCTCACACTTTCAACTTACTGGACGCTAGGGGTGTGATTTCAGTAACTGAGCGCACTCGTTATATTGGCAGAATTCGCAATCTAGCGAGGCGAGTGGCTCAACTCTATTTGGAACAACGGGAGATGTTAGGGTTCCCGCTGAATAAACAGACTATAGCTTGAATCTACTACACAAAGAGCCTGACCCAATCGGTAGCAGCAAGGTATTCCTACCAGTAATCACGACTGAGAGCCTATTCGCCAGGACTTACGCAAAAATGGGCATCAAATATAGGTAGTAGGGTGAGTTATTAAGGCAAGCTAAAGGTAGATTTACTGGGTAAGTTCTGGTTTTCTCGACGCTTGTTAATGGAGGATATTGTCAGTGCTTGGAATTGCTGGATTAATGGGTCGAGCCACTACAATCCCGAGGGAATGTCTAACATGTCTGGCATACCGTTGTAAATCACGGGCAATGGTGACTCTACCAGCAGGTGATGCATGAATAAAACCCATATTCCCCTCAGCAGTACGATAGACTAAGCCAGTGTGGGTGACATCTATACCAGGAATAGTAGTAGCAATGCCAATGATATCCCCTGGTTGCAGTTGATTGTAGGCTTTCCTAATCTGATCATGGGGAATGAAATTAATAGTTGTCTGCTTGAGATTAGCTTCCATGGCTACAATACACTGGTAATTGGCCTCATCCCTGGCCAAAGATGGGTACTTACCCCTGTGTTTACTCATGTAGTTGAGGGTTTTCTGGCGGGATACTCCTCCTAACTTTAGCGCTATGTTTTTAACTGTGCCCCTTCTCTGATTGTCATCAATCCATTGAGAGAAATAGTGTAATCGGCTGCAATAGCCATTTAGATTACCATTCCCATAACGCTGGTCACGAAGGTGATTGACAAAGGTCTGCTGAGAATAATCTTTTAGGGCTATCCCTCGCGCTAGGGCTAGAATTGTTTCGACAAACAGGACGCAGTCAAATTCATTGAGAGTGATAACTAGGGTTTCTTGGCTGGATTGGTCTAATAAGTGAGCTTTGTAGCTTGCGCCCAGAAATTGCTGTGCGATCGCTTGCATGATCTCTGGGAGCGGACGCTCAGACAAGTGGTTTGCGATCGCATACTCCATCACCTGCTCGAAACGCTTTTTATCGGCTGGGTCACTAATTTCTGGTGGGGGAAATTGGGCTATCATCAGTGACTCAGCCCTATCCTTTAATGATTCGGATATAGTGCTAGTAATTAATTTGCTAGTAATTAATCGTTTATGGCCTAGTTTACCAGATTCGGACTCAACAGTAGCTTGAGATTCTAAACCAGAAGCCACACAACACGTGAGTATATACAAAACCGCAGCTAGCCTCAAGCTTTCTTTCATTATTCAACCTAAAACCTTTAACCCAATCTATTTAAAGCAAAGGCAACAGGCAACAGGCAAGAGTTAATCAACTAGCGCTGCATCAAGACATAGAATGATTTTGGGTAATGTCAAAAACGCTAATTATTGTTTCTATAGGAATCCTAGATGAATTGTGATAATTTTTGATGCCATATTCCCTACTCCCTACTGCCTGTTCCCTGTTCCCTATTCCCTGTTCCCTTTGCTTAAGAAACAACTCCCCAATCCATATAAGGCAACCTAGCGGTTGTCGCCCGAATCGCTTCTACTTGAGCAACCAGTTGTCCACAAGTATCCCAAGTTCCAGTCAGCAGCATGTTTCTTGGTCCATCCTCCATAAACACAGAAGCCTGCAACTCACCACAATAGACTTGCATCTCTTCCAAATCCAAGGTCATCGGGATTTCAGGATTCTCATGGAGGCTTGTCTGTAATTGCTTCACGGTTTCCGAATCAGCGGTCACACAGGGAAGCCCCATCGCCAAGCAGTTACCAAAAAAGATTTCGGCAAAACTCTCTCCGACAATTCCTTGAATCCCCCATCTCGCGATCGCTTGAGGGGCATGTTCCCGTGAAGACCCACAGCCAAAGTTACCATTTACTACTAAAACCGTTGCACCTTGATACTGGGGTTGGTCAAAGGGATGTTGTCCGTTAGCTTGAGCGCGGTCATCAACAAAAACCTGTTGTCCGAGACCATCAAAGGTCACACAGCGCAAAAATCGAGCTGGGATAATCCGGTCGGTGTCGATATCATTCCCTACTACAGGAATTCCTGTTCCGGTAATCATCTTTACTTCACTACTCATCAGACCTGCTCCTATACCATCAACTCCCGAACATCAGCCACTTCCCCTTTAACCGCTGCGGCTACAACCATTGCTGGACTCATCAACAACGTCCGTCCTGTGGCAGACCCCTGACGACCTTTAAAATTACGGTTAGAAGAGGAAGCGCTAATCTGACTCCCTTGGAGTTTATCAGGATTCATTGCCAAACACATCGAGCATCCCGGCTCTCGCCACTCAAACCCAGCCTCGACAAAGACTTGATCGAGTCCTTCGGCTTCCGCTTCTTGCTTGACCCGTTCCGAACCTGGAACCACAAAGGCTTTGACTCCCTCAGCCACATGATGACCTTGAGCAAATTTAGCGGCTTCTCGCAGGTCAGTCAGTCTACCATTGGTGCAGCTACCGATAAAACACACATCCACCTTTGTGCCTTGAATCTCTGTGCCTGGAGTTAGCTGCATGTACTCATAGGCTTGTTGTGCGATCGCTCTTTCTGTTTCTGGCAAATTCTCCGGTATCGGAATAGTTTCATTAACGGCAATTCCTTGACCCGGTGTAATCCCCCAGGTCACTGTAGGCGCAATGTCCGCCGCCTCAAACCTAACCACATCATCATATACCGCATCTTGATCGGACCGGATACTGTTCCACCAAGCCACCGCCTGATCCCAATCTGCGCCCTTGGGAGCAAAATCTTTGCCCTTAAGATAATCAAACGTTACCTGATCCGGGTTAACGTAGCCGCACCGAGCTCCCCCCTCGATGGACATATTACACACAGTCATCCGTCCTTCCATCGACATCTGCTCAAAGGTAGTACCAGCATATTCATAGGCATAGCCAACTCCACCTTTGACCCCCAACGTCCGGATGATGTGTAAGATTACATCTTTCGGGTAAACTCCTGGGCGTAAACTACCATTAACTTCTATTTTGCGAACCTTAAGCTTAGACAAGGCCAAGGTTTGGGAAGCTAAGACATCACGGACTTGAGAAGTCCCAATGCCAAATGCGATCGCACCAAACGCACCATGAGTAGAAGTATGGGAATCTCCACAGGCCACCGTCATGCCTGGCTGAGTCAACCCTTGTTCTGGAGCAATCACATGGACAATGCCCTGATTGCCAGAGCCGATATTATAAAATCGAATCCCAAACTCCTTACTACTGTTTTCCAAAGCTTGCATCATCTCCTCTGCCAAGACATCAGCAAACGGACGAGCTTGGTTTTCCGTCGGAACAATATGGTCTACCGTTGCCACGGTTCGTTCTGGAAACAGCACCTTCAATCCCCGTTCCCGCAGCATCGCAAAGGCTTGGGGACTGGTAACCTCGTGAATTAAGTGTAAACCAATAAATAGTTGAGTCTGACCCGAAGGCAACGTGCCAACACTATGTAAATCCCAAACTTTGTCAAACAGTGTTCTCGCGCTCATTTAGAAAAGGCTTCTTACCTGGAATCCAAGACAGGGGTAATGTATTTTATCCCCAGATTCTACATTTTATTCTAAAATATGTTATTTTCAACACATATTTGACAATCTTGGTAAAAAAATTAACAGCGTCCCCATAAGTATTCAGCTATCAGCTATCAGCTTATGGGCTACATCACAGCGCTTGTGGCCTGTGCCACGGTACTTGAGGTGCCATTAGCGATCAGCATTTAGCTTATGGGCTATGGGCAACCTACGATAACAGCTTTTGAATAAAACCAGTGAATAAAACCGGTAAGCATTTGTTTAATCTGTGTTACGGAAAGCTGACTGCTGACTGCTGACCGCTGACCGCTGACTGCTGACTGCTGACTGCTGACCGCTGAATGCTTATGCCTCCCCACCAATGACTAATCATCAAATAAACCTAAGATTGGACCAAGGATAGCTCCGAACACAAATCCACCAGCATGGGCCCAGTAAGCAATTCCCCCACCCTCCATTCCCACCTGAGCCTGAGCTCCCAGACTGGCTATGCCATTAAATGCTTGCTGTAAAAACCAAAACCCTAGATAAAATACAGCTGGTATCCTAGCCACGAAAAATATGAAAAATAGCGGGACCAGAGTTAGGATTTTTGCATTAGGAAACCTGATAATATAGGCCCCCATAACTCCAGCAATTGCTCCACTAGCTCCTAAAGCAGGAATAATAGATCCTGCCGAGAAAAACCATTGAGCTAAGGCTGCTAAAGCCCCACAAGTGAGATAAAAAATTAAGAACCTTATCCCCCCAAGTTTTTCTTCAATGTTGTTACCAAAAATCCACAAAAATAACATATTGGAGCCAATATGAAGAAAGCCAGCATGGAGAAATTGGGATGTGATCAGAGTCAAGGGTTCTGGCACAGGCTGGCCCACAGGAAAACCCTGGAAGCTAGCGGTTAACTCCCTAGGTACCACAGCATAAAGCCTAAAAAACGTGTCGAGTTCTGGTTTACTTAACCTCAGTTCATAAATAAAGACTATAATATTAATAACAATCATAAGTATAGTAATATATGGCGTGATTGTGATTGGGTTTTCGTCTCTTAGGGGTACCATAAGTATTTTTTATTTTATGAGTTCACCGAAATAGTCACACCATATTCTAAGGCAAGTTTACAAAATTAACTAATATTTGATTTTTGGCTAAGCAGTCAGTTTTCAACTCCCGTCTATGATCACACTTTATCTCAAGTCAACTAAAACTTTATTGGTTAACTATAATAAGTCAGCTGATTGATGATTGCTAGATTTTGGCGTTGCTGATCTAAGGAATAATATTAAGTCTAGTTGGGTCAGTTACAAGTTACCAGTTACCACTTACCCTCAATCATGCCACAATTGAGCAACGCCATATTCTATTTAGCTTTTGGCTAATCTACCACTTCAGCAGATTAAATTGTTCCATATCCACCGTATCCCGATTACGATATATCGACAGCACAATAGCTAAACCTACCGCTGCTTCTGCAGCTGCTACCGTAATTACAAACACGGTAAACACTTGACCCTTAATCCCTGCTGAGTCCATAAAATTAGAAAACCCCATTAAATTAAGGTTGACCGCATTCAGCATTAGCTCAATAGACATCAGCACTCGCACGGCATTGCGGCTAGTCACTAGACCATAAATACCAATGCAAAACAAAGCAGCAGCAAGCAGTAAAAAGTATTGGAGTTGAAGTTCCATAAATTATGATGTTTTATGTAGGGAATAGTAGTTTTTCAATGGGTAATTAGTGGTTGGTTGTTTACCATTGAGCGTTGACTGTCAACCGTCAACCAAACACTAACAAATACTAAACTGTTGTCTTATTTAGAATCCCCTGGCACAGAAGCAAGTTCCCGAGGACGCTCAGGCAAGGTCAAAGCTGTAGCAATTTCCTGATCTCTCGAAACCAATTCCTCAGGAATATAATCCCGACGAGCTATGATTATTGCCCCTACCATTGCCATTAACAAAAGTACAGAAGCTAGCTCAAACGGCAATAAAAAGTCACTGAAAAAATGCTGACCAATCTCCACAGCAGTATTAGTAACAACCATAGCTGGCTCAGTTTCGACTGACCATGACGTTACCAAAACCATTGTACTCAGAAGCGCAAACAAACCAATACAGACTATGGCCGTTGACCCAGTGCGCACCCAGCGCTTAGTCATTGGTGTAAAATCCTCTCGCTTATTCACCAACATGATGGCAAATAAAATTAGGACATTGACCGCCCCAACATAGATTAATATCTGTGCTGCTGCTACAAAGTCAGCATTTAGCAGAATATACAATCCAGAAATACCGATGAAAACACCAGCCAGTAAAAAGGCTGAGTATACAATGTTGGAAAGAAGGACAACCCCTAAAGCCGCCCCAATCATGATCACCGATAGTATGGCAACAGAAATTAACTGAACCCCTTCCGCTAGATTCATGCTTAACTTATCTCCTCGTGATGTATTTTTGGCTAATCGTTATTAGTGATAAGTCATTGGTCACAGTCAAAAGTCACTAGTTAACCTTCACTAGTTAACAGTTAGTATTAACTATTTGATAGTTAACCTTCACCCTTCAACCTTGAACCTTGGCCAAAAGGCCACGCTACGCGAACAACCTTGAACCTTGAACCTTGAACCTTGGCCAAAAGGCCACGCTACGCGAACAACCTTCAACCTTGAACCTTGGCCAAAAGGCCACGCTACGCGAACAACCTTCAACCTTGAAAAGACCAATGACTAACAACTAACTCTTAACGTCTTCTTCCTTTGATTCCATTTGCTCGAGAATTTCCTCTGGGCGCATACCAGCCCGTTTAGAACCTGCTGGCAAATCATGAGGATCCATAACCCCCTTCGGTAGATAAGCCAATTCCCGTAGAGGAGTTACCATCGGGTCTTGGGTAACTTTATAGGGGAGGCGTCCCAGGGCTACATTATCATAGTTCAACTCATGACGGTCGTAGGTAGAAATTTCATACTCTTCCGTCGCTGATAGACAGTTAGTGGGGCAGTATTCAATGCAGTTAGCACAGAAAATACAAACTCCGAAATCTATACTGTAGTGCTTGAGATTTTTTTTCTTAGTAGCTTTATCAAACTCGTAATCTACCACTGGCAAGTTAATCGGACAAACCCGCACACAAACTTCGCAGGAAATACACTTATCAAATTCAAAATGAATCCGACCGCGATAGCGCTCAGAGGGGATTAGTTTTTCGTAAGGGTATTGTACTGTAATGGGACGCCGTTGCATGTGATCAAAAGTCACCGATATCCCTTGACCAATGTAGCGAGCAGCCTGCACAGTTTCTTTAGCGTAGTCGCCAACCTGTTTGAGGAACTTCAGCATAATAATAGTTTAGTGTCTCTCTCTTGTCTTGATTGTATTGCTGAGTATTGTGGTACTGATTTATGAATTCTCAATTATGGACTTTTTCCTAATTATATCCTGTCCGTTTTACTACTTATGAGTATGGATTTATCCTGTTTTTTTACTCAAAAATTATAAATTAAACGGACTTGATATAACTAATAACTAACCACCAAAGGCAATTGGAAATGCCAATTTAAGAGCAGCAGTTAATAGAAGATTTACCAAAGCTACTGGTAGTAGAAACTTCCAGCCTAAGTTAAGCAATTGGTCAATCCGAACCCGAGGCAGTGTCCAGCGTAACAGAATAGCTGTAAAGATCAGGAAGTAAGCCTTGAGCAGGGTCATGGTAATCCCTAAAGAGGCAGTAATCACCTGCAACCAGGAACTGGTTTCACTCACCCCTAGCCAGCCCGCAAGCTTATCCAGAGGAATGGGGAATTCCCACCCACCCAGATAGAGCACTGCTACTAGCAAGGCTGACAACACGAGATTGACGTAGGAACCGACATAGAACAAACCAAATTTCATCCCGGCGTATTCTGTCTGATACCCAGCTACCAGTTCTTCTTCTGCTTCGGGTAAGTCAAAGGGGAGTCGCTCGCATTCTGCCAAGGCCGAAATCCAAAAAATTAGGAAACCCACTGGTTGACGCCAGACATTCCAACCTAGAATGCCGTATCCCGATTGCTGATCAACGATGTCAATGGTGCTGAGGCTGTTGGACATCATGACAACAGCTAGAACCGCTAATGCTAGAGGAATCTCGTAACTGATAGACTGAGCTGCAGCTCTTAAGCCTCCGAGTAAGGAATACTTATTATTAGAGGCGTAGCCAGACATTAACAGACCAATCGGCTGAATGCTCGACAGGGCAATCCACAGGAATATGCCTGTGCCGACATTGGTAATTACCAAGTTCTGTCCAAACGGTACAATCAGGTAGGAGATAAATACCGGCAGCACAACCAGGATTGGTCCGAGGGTGAATAATAAAGAGTCCGATTTGGCTGGAATAACATCTTCTTTGAAGACGAGTTTGATTCCATCTGCTACAGGCTGGAGTACCCCTAGAGGTCCAGCGTATTCTGGACCAATGCGCTGTTGAGCAGCAGCAGAAATTTTTCGTTCTAACCAAACCACTACCAAAACCCCTACGGTGGCAACGGTAATCATCAGAAATAGGGGTAATGGCATCCAAATGGCTTTGGCTGCACCAGCGGGGATGCCTAGATCACTCAGCGATTGAATAAAACGGCTTTGGAGGTCAATTCCTTGATTCATGTTTTCCGATAAACGTTATGATTGAGACCATCGATACCGCTGGTATCAGTGGCTAGAAGTTTCTTTATTAAGATTTTTTGAGAACTTCAGTGTCTAGTATATACTTGACAGCTTAATTTCTCCCCATCACCCAATCACTCCTTGTCTATCCTAGATCTAAAGCATTGCTAGGATAGGTCTATCGCTATTGTTTTTATCCTTAAGAGCAATTCCTCTCCCGTTATACCCGCTTATGCACGCGGGAGACGGGGCGCCTATTGTGCGGACGCAGGTGACCCACACAGCCCGGAGACGAAACCTTAAAATAAGGTTTGAAGTTACCGTAAGGAGAGTGGAGCCTTAATCATAAAGTTTTAACCCTTTTACCCATAACCGACTAACCATAAAGGCTCCACTCTCCTAAGGTTTCGTCTCTGGCCTTAATCATAAAGTTTTAACCCTTTTACCCATAGCCGACCAACCATAAAGGCTGCCCCAGCGAGGGATTGCTCGCTGGGGTAACTTCTGACCC
>NZ_JAAHFV010000267.1:0-9288 GCF_010672755.1 Moorena sp. SIO1F2 | reverse complement strand
TGAACTGCCTCCATCTTTGCTATCACCTACCGGTCCCTTGCCATCATTCGGTGGATTGTAATTGTTTAATGTATTCATACTCATGAAGGAACTGCCTCCATCTTTGCTGTCACCTACCGGTCCCTTGCCATCATTCGGTGGATTGTAATTGTTTAATGTATTCATACTCATGAAGGAACTGCCTCCATTTTTGCTATCACCTACCGGTCCCTTGCCATCATTCGGTGGTGTGAAAGCATTTACCATCGGTAGTTGTGATAGTTGTAGTTGTTTTGATGCTGATATTGGTAACAGTTGTGGGTTACTAAACTCAGGATTTTCATGGATTAGCTGGTACAATTTCCAGAGTGATCCGCCATTTTTGCTGTCACCAACAGGCCCCTTGCCATCATTCGGTGGTGTGTAATTCATTACTATCTGTATTTGTGATGATTCTGATAGTTGTTGGGAGTCTTGAGATGATGATTGCTGGTCAATCGGCTCAGAATTACTATGATTTGCTTGCTCGAATCCCTTCACTATTGTTGCTGCTAATTGTTGCAAGCGCTGTCTTATGTTGATAGTGAAGGAAACTAGTGTTGTCCAAAGCTGCTTTAGCCAATTATTCATTTGAGAATACACCTTTTCTAGAAATTCACCAAACACCGACCCAGGCGGCGTTTTTTCATTGATACTTGTTACAGCGCCTCTCAAGCCAACTTTTCGCAGATGATCAGAAAAATTTTTTTTTGAAGCAAAATTTGCTTAGCTATTCTAGTTTCCTTGGTGTTTGAGATCAGATCCGGATCCATTTGAGTTGTGAACGATTCCCCTTAAGAAAAGGCAAGAGGCAAGAAGCAAGAAGCAAGAGATAATCAGGTATATAGGGATTTTTGCTAAGGTCAAAAACTGTAATTATTGTTTCCAACTCAAATGGAAATGCTAGAGAATTCCTTCGATAGCTAACGGAGTGATTGCTCCAAGTGGTTTGCGGTAAACCACTACAATTACACTAGTGCCTACCAATGCTAAGGCTGATGGCAGCAGAGGTACCCATACTCCTAGAGTAAATAGACCAAAGCATAGGAGATATAAACCCCCTGTCGCTGTGATGGTAGCGAGTCCCCAATACAGTATTCGACCACAGCGCCAGGCAATGGTACCACCAATGATTGACCAACCCCAAACCCAGAACAGGTCTCCCCAGGGCGACCACACCGATAATAATGGACGCTCACCAAGAGCAGCACTGATCATCTGACTGACCATCTGGGCGTGAATAATTACCCCTGGCATTTCTTGGTATGGCCACTGGAGGGCACTGTAGGGGGTAGGATGGTAATCCTTGTGAATCTTTGCAGTTATTCCGATCAGAACTATTTTGTCTTTGACCCACTCTGGTTTGACCTTACCCTCTAGCAGCTCTGTGACAGTGACTCGTCGGGCGACAGTTTCCCGGTAATTGAGTAACACCTGGAACCCCCGATAATCACGATTGTGATAACCCCCAGCATTAGCTGACAAATCTCTTAATACAGTCTTACCCAAGCCTATTTTATTGATAGCAATGATTTTTGCCTTGATTCCCTCTTGGGCTAAGTAATGTAATGCGACCCTAGCACTGAAGGAGTGGTGGGTGGCACAGGGGTCATCGTGGTAGGGATGCATAAATACAAGATGCCTACGGATAATGCCATCAGGGTCAACCATGATATTGCTATAACCAAGGCGGGATTCTGGCACCCCAGAGGGAGGTTTGATGCCTGAGTTTTCGGGGTTGTTAGCTACCCTAGCGCTACAAAGGGCAATTAATTTATGATTTTGCTGTAACTGACGGCTCAATGCCTGGTGACCAGGTTCTCTAGGACGTTCGCGAAAGATGTCTAAGCCAATCACTCGCGCTTGATCAGACTCTAGCTTCTCTAGGACTTGGGCTAGGGTTTGATCTGGGAGGGGATAGCCATAGCGCATGATCTCAGCATCTGTGGCTTCAACTACCAGCAAACGGGAGTCTACCCCTGGATTAGGTCGCAGCCGCATCAGCTGGTCAAATGCCTTTAGTTCCCAAAGCTGAAGCATTCCCAGCTGCCGGATTACCATAACTAAAATGGTAACAACTACACTGACGATCAGGGCGGATGGGAGCAGTTGGTTTTGGTGATTGCCACGCAACTGTTGCCAGGTTGGGGGTATGGCGGCGGGATTTTGACAAATCACTGGCAACCAACTGGCACAGGGACATTGATCTTCTAAACCTTGCAGTTTTTTCCGGGCTTCTTGCACTGCTAGATACAAGGACTTACCACTGGCAAAGGCTTTGAGAAAATATTGTAAAAACTGCTGTGCTACAAGATCCGGTACGGGCTCCCGCATAATAATCATGTGCGGAATGTGCAGCTGTTCTAGCTCATTGGCTAATCCTAAGCCATCACAGGAATTAAAAATTGCTAGGGACAATCCCCTTTCTATGGCTTTTTTGAGGGCTTCTCTGAGTTCGTCAATGCTTAAGCTATCGGTCTGATTGATATGAATCCGACCCCTTCCTGCTTCGGTTTCACTATGACCTGCAAAAAACAGAATATCCCAAGGTTGCTCCCACAGGGCTTCGTTGAGCTTCTGCCGTGGTTCTTCTACGAGGAAGGTAACCTCTGCAAAGGGTAAATTCTCTAGTAATTGTCGGTCTTGTTGGATATTAATTCCTTCGCTATTGCCCAGAATTGCTAGAATTCTAACCTTGTGTCGATCACGGCTCTGGTGCGATTTGCTTGGTTGTTGATACTCTGGAGTACTTAGGGCAATTTCTGCTTGGTGGTAACGCTCTAAAAATTCCCACTGATGCCAAGGAAGCTGCCTGAGCTGGGGATTTTTGGTACGAATCAGCACCCGGACTTCTTCGGTAGTGCCGACTTTTTCCAACCACTTTTCCCGCAGTGGACTAAATAACTCTGAACGGAGCCACCGATTTAAGCGATCGCATAATCCCTGACTCTGGTTGTTGATGGAACCACCGATTGCCACTCGTTTGATTTTGATTGCTCGCAAAGAGTTGCCCAGACTGCGATAGGTTGAGCGCCACTCACGATAGTGGTTAACGATGTTGGGGGCTGGAGGCAATCTGCCAGTAAGTTCTGTTTCGGGACGTTCGCTTTCTGAGCCAATTTCGAGAGTGACCCGAAAACCTTCCTCAAAATCCCCATCCAGCTTAAGAGTTACTAGCTTTGCCATTGGTTAGTTTTTTAACAGTTGACGGTTGACGGTTTACTATCAACCGTCAAAAATCAGCATTTTGTCTGATGTTATTTTCAGTTATAGCGCGTATGGAATAGGGAACAGGGAATAGGGCAAGACAGGGAGGGTGGCAGGTGTGGGGAGGGTAGGGAGGGTGGGGAGATGGGGAGATGGGGAGATGGGGAGATAGGGAGATGGGGAGATGGGGAGATGGAGAGATGAAATTGATGTTTAGTGCTAATTTCCAGAATTGGTATAGGGTTGATCATACTTATGAGCTACAGTCAATTTTCTGAGCGCTATTCCCTACTCCCTACTCCCAGGGAGTGCGCGTTCACGCTTAGCTTTGAAAAAGCGCGGGGTCGCACAGCTCCCTACTCCCTACTGGAGTCAGAGCTGCATCGCTCTTTCCTACTGATCCGAAGTTCCTTTATCCGCTGTTGCCTGTTTTGATCAATCCTAGTTTCACATTACAAACTCTTCGATCACACTGGCATTATCCAGAGCAACCTTGACACTGAAACGGTCTCCGGGTTCGCAACTAAAATCCAATTGAATGGCTTGATCCTGGTTTCTGGCTTGGGCATTGATCAGCATTTCTTGCTCCTCATCTAGCAAGAGCAACTGCAGATTGGGGGGTAGATAGGTTTGACCATTGATGGGATTGAGTTGTAGGAAAACATTCAGCTTTGTTTCGGATTCTGGGGTGAGCGCCACCACCAGAGCTACCCCTTGATTAGCTCCCCATTCAATCTGTTTACATCGCCTAATGGTCTGATCAGACTTGGTTCTAAAGGCGAAAGCTGCCTCAGCACCTTGGTTACCTAAAAGGGTTTCCAAACTCTGCCAACCTGCTTCAAACATATGCTCCAACCATTGACTGAGTTGTGTCATAGGTTGGAATTGATCGAGGTAGGCTGGTAAATCTTTTAGCGATCGCAATTGGTGGATGACTAATTGACTAGTTTCCGAGGTTGGGGAAAATCCCAACAGCGTCGCTTCAGTATGGTCTTGATCAATCTCAACGACTACATAGCCAATCCGGTTAAATCTAACCTCTTGGGGAATGGGACAAGTCAAATCACCGGGTTTGACAGCCCGACATTCCAAGCGCCCCAAACCGGTTACCCTCAGGTCAGCCACATTTTCAGCCAAGCGGACTACTGAATTCCAGCTATCCCCTGCAGTTAGGTCAGTCGGAATACCCAGGATCCGTAAATAGTTATTCACAGCACACACCGCCAGGGTGTTGAGATAGACTTGTTCAGCCTTTTGCTGGTTGGGTTGGTAGTGAGCGAATTGCTCAGCTATCTCTAGCGCCGACAGGGTAATCGGCATTGGGATTGACCAATCTGCTAGCATGTTGGCGTTGTGTATCATGATTTTTTCCTAGGTTGGGGTTTTGTGGTGCCTTTCGAGCTACCAGTCTTTGGCTTTTCTTCTATATATCCCTCGCATACACCAAATTTTCGCAACAGGGGTAAGCATTTACGGTTATAGAATTTGGGCAAATCTTTAGCTTCTGGTGGGGTTAGCTTAAATTCTGCTGCAATGGCTTTCCAAGGCTGATCAGGAGGGAGTCGAAGCTGGATTAGCACTTGGGCATTAATCTCAGGGCGTTTCCTAAAGCAAGTCTGACGTAACACTCCGTCTGGGTCTGTCTTTACCCAATCCAAGGTTTTTTGCCAAATTTTCATAACTGGTTGTAGATCAGGAGCAGCTGGTACCCTATCTACAGGGTCAATAGTTTTACCTTCCTCTGTGCTTAGGCCAGTAATTTGCCGCTTCTGTTGCCTATAGCCAGCATCTCGAAATCGTCTCAGTCGTTTTTTTAGTTCATCGTCGAGCCAAGTAATCACACCTTTGATAGTCGGGTCATACTCTTCAGGATGGCCACAGCAATATTCCCACATCTCTTGGAGAGCGTCATTATAATATGAGGTATATTCTTTCCAAAGCTTGCCGGATTTCATCACTAGTAAATGTATCTCGCTCAGTTTTTGCCGACGTTCCAGACTTAATTGTGGATGATTACATGCTTCAGCTATCAGCTGACGGAGTATTCGATCTAGATTTTTCATCGGTTATGTCCCTGTTTTAAATGCGATCGCGTAGCGTGACCTACGGTCAATCGTGTTTAGTACGCATTAGTCTATCGATAGCGGTTCTCAAGTTAATTGTTAGTAGTTTGTTGTTTATGTTGGTAGATGCTTACACTAACTACTAACCTCTACTCCTGATCAGAAGCGCTACAAAGGGCAGCCCGAAGACTGGACTCAGTATTGACCATCCCTAGACATCTTAGGCATCAATCTTGGGGAATGGCAAAAGTCACCCAGTATTTATTTACACGAGTGATCGGGGGGTTTTTCGCAAAAAAGCCCAAAAAAATTTTTTGTCTGATTTTTTTGCGAAAACCCTGGTTGAGAGGTGCTGTAACAAATGGCTAAGCCAATTGTGATTCAACAGGTGCGACCCGTGGCGAATTTAATTCTTAATGGGTCAAAAGCACCATTAAATTTCAAATCCAGTTAGTGGGTCAACAGACCATGTATACTCTCACCAACACTCTAGAAAAATCCGCTCCTCAGGTGCAACAGTTAGACAATGGTCTACTGCAAGGAGTACTAGAAGGTTTTATTGACGGTGTTTTAATTCTGAATACACAAGGAGAGTTGCTTCATAGCAATGAAATCGCTCGTGTTCTTTGTGAGCAACTT
The DNA here is from genome assembly GCF_010672755.1 of Moorena sp. SIO1F2. Classification (NCBI taxonomy): domain Bacteria; kingdom Bacillati; phylum Cyanobacteriota; class Cyanophyceae; order Coleofasciculales; family Coleofasciculaceae; genus Moorena; species Moorena sp. SIO1F2. Next base: position 3,361 of record NZ_JAAHFV010000267.1, on the reverse strand, counting down.
ACTCCGAACAGCAAACATTTTACGGTGGTGCCTCAAGAAATCTGGCGTGTCTGCCAAGCCTTGAAAGACAGTGATGAATTCTATCCCGATCAATCTGTAATTATAGATTCAGAGATTACTACGAGTCACTCCACAACGTTTCGGATTCGGGCTCGATGGCTCAACCTGAGGATATCTGAGCAGCCTTATATTTTAGTTACCCTCGAAGACCAACGTCAATCCATTCATAGTATAGCCCTAGCTGAAGTTCACAAATATGGCTTAACTGCCCGTGAGGCAGAAGTCTGGTTACTGCGTCGAGTCAATTACTCCTACAAAGAGATTGCTGCGGAACTGTTTGTTACCCTTAATACCGTGAAGAAGCACATGAAAAACATTCGTGCCAAGCAGCAAATGGCGATGATGATGGAAGAAATGGCTGCTTAGGCGCATAATTAGCCATTTGGAAGACAGATATTCAATGCCCTACACAGGGCATTTTTTTGTATAGCGCGATCGCGTAGCGTGGCCAACGGCCAATCGCGCTATAGGGTTTCCAAATGAGATGTAAACCTAATCAGGTATTTTTTTATTGTAAAATAACACTCCGAATCTCTTTACCATCTTGCCTTTTGCCTCTTTTATGCAAGCAAATTCCTGCAATACGTCTGTTTACAAATCATATAAAAACACGGTTATTCCGGTTGTCATACTAATCGGTTAAACAAAATTGTTTCCCGATTCCCGATTCCCTACTCCCTACTCCCGATTCCCTACTCCCTACTCCCTACTCCCTACTCCCTACTCCCTACTCCCTACTCCCTATTCCCTATTCCCTAAAGATTTTGCCCCAAAAAATTTTTTCGGATTTTGTTGCGAAAAGTTTAGTTCACAGGCGCTGTAACAAGTAGCCAAGAAAATGGCGATAATCCTCTCCTGTTTTAGTTTTTTGATTAACTGTTGGGAAACTGTCCCAGGTTAATAGGAAACGGTTACGCCCCATATGGGGCGTTTTTTTTTAGCTGGATCCCAACAGTTCAATCAGTTACCCACTTTGCCAATTCATCTAGGGTAACTTTCAGCAGGTCACACAATACCTTGAGCTGATTTGGGTAGAGTTTGGGGATATGCCTGCCCGCTTCCCAATTTTGCACCGTGGTAACGGTTACGCCCAATTCATGAGCGATTTCCCGCTGGGTGATATTTAGGGATTCTCGTCTTTTTTTAAGGTTGTCCCCTAAAGTAGTCATTACTGTCCTATTTAAAAGTTAACATAATTAAGTTTACTGAGTTATATGTTACCGCTAATCTCACTAGAGATTCTGAGGGGGCGACGAAATGAGCTAAAACGCAGATTCTATAAGCGACCTAGCCCTTAAACCGCGTTGATAATACTTTCGTTGTCTTGATGCAAAGCGCGAGTGGGGGAAACCACGGCAAAGCGCGAGTGGGGGAAACCCCGATGAGCGACTGCATCAAGAAGCGGGATAACTTTTGACAATATTATTTGTTGTTCTGTTAGATTACTACTCCCTAACTTTGGCAACAAAGTAAAATATACTGGAAACGCCCTGTCTTGATGCAATAGCGAGTGGTTTGTTCGCGTTCGCCTTTGGCGTGGCCTACGGCCAAGCGCGCCTTTGGCGATAGTTACCGTAAGACAGGCTCGCCTTAATCAATAAGTTTTAACCATGCATCTGCATAGCCTACCAACCATAAAGGCTCAACGTAATCAGGTTTCGTCTCCGGGGGGAACCCCCTGTTCCCTTGCTGCATCGCTTTTATCCTAAATGAGGCTAACCATGAATAAATTAATGCGACCCCAACTTGTTCGATCTATTGCTATATAAATTAGTTTATCCGAGGTAAAGTATGTTTTCAAAACTTCTTCAGCTATTGGAAACCAAACTTTTTCAATGATGAGATTTGGCAGCGATAAAAATCTTTGTATTATTTTTATTTTGCTTTCAAATTTAATGGGTAAATGTATAGCATTTGCTAACTTTTATAAACTGACTTTATTGAGGAATTGTAAAAGATTAATCAGGATTTTTAAAAAAATATAATCGGCTAGACTTAATTGACTTTTTAGGTGGTTTTGGTATAATGTTGGGAACATTGTCAATACGTAGGTCTTGTTGCAAATTTAGAGACCTACTTTTTTTTACCACAAAATGCTACTAGCTTTACATACCAAGCATTTCAGCCTGTTTCGTCGCCCCTTCAGCTAGACAACAAAATTTAACGCCTAAATAAAAATCTTGATACCTTTGTTCAACCTCATAGCGCCATTGGTCTACTTGACTGGGGGTGATTATAGAGTCATGAGGGAGAAAATTATCTTTATAAAACCATAAACTAGGAGGGTAATAGGAAAAAGGTCTTCCCTTTTTCCGGCGTTTTTTATTTTTACTGCGCTTGTTCATGATCTTTCTGTTTATAGTAAGGGAACGTGAACAATATAGAAACAACAATTACCCCCAGTTACGACTTTTGTCAATAACTGGGGGTAGGGAGTGAATCAGATCAGTGAATCAGGCAATTGCCTGATTCACTGAAGTTTATGTAGGGTGGGCAGTGAACCAAACCGATTCACCAAGAAGCGCGATCGCATTGCTTGGCACTGCCCACCAAACGATTAATCACAGTTGATGTCGGGTCCGCAGTGAACCAAACCGATTCACCAAGAAGCGCGATCGCATTACTTGACACTGCCCAGCAAGGGGATTAATCACAGTTGATGTCGGATCCGCAGTGAAGTAGACCGATTCACTAAGCCATAGCATTTTTCGCCACTGCCCACCAACCCATTAAGACAGAGTAAAAACAGGAAACAAACCAGATCAAGGAGACTTTAACTGGTCAGTTGTTTCCGCCACCGTGTACTAGTCGTTATTAAAACATCAGATCCCCAAGGTTATAGGTATCAGTAACTATAGCAATAACCTCCAGGGAAGGAGTATTCATAGAGATAAAGTTATCCCCAAAGATATAGTCGCCAATTGCTCCATGGAGTTTAATTTTATCTATACCAGATTCGAAATCCGTAATTACAGCGTAATCATTGAAACCAAACCATCCTGCCCCGACATAGTAAGCATTATTCTCATCTCCAAGCACAAATGTATCAGCACCAGCTCCTCCGGTTAAGATATCAATTTCATTAACACCTGGATTGTTACTGCTGGGATCGACACCTACGATAGTATCATCACCATCGCCACCAGACAGAGAGTCATTACCTAAGCCCCCAAGCAGAGAGTCGTTACCTGAGTCCCCAGACAGGGAGTCATTACCTGAGTCCCCAGATAGAGTGTCATTATCTGAGCCACCGAGAAGGGAGTCGTTACATTCCACCTGATCACCGACGGGTGAAACCGTG
>NZ_JAAHFV010000266.1:0-9314 GCF_010672755.1 Moorena sp. SIO1F2 | reverse complement strand
TATAAAGCCCTCATCGACATGAGTCACAAACCGTGGAAATGAATAGAACAGAGCATCATCGCTCTCATCCAATTTACTGCGTTGAAGGCGCTGGTAGATCATTGTATGAGCTAATATCTATCTTGTTAAGCTTGTTAAGAATATTATAAAGATTTATGAAGTTTATGGTATGTATAGCAGTCGCCAGGGCAGGCGCGGACATGACAAAAGTCTCAAACCTAAATAAGCGCAAGAGTTTGACTTCTGACTTCTGACTTCTGACTTCTGACTTCTGCTATATTTCTGAGTTTGGGTTATGGGAAGGAATATTTTGAACCGGTTAGACAGGGTTCTACAAAAAAAATAGGGAAGAGCATTGATATCTCTTCCCCCTTGTTGATTTTGGTATTGATTTTTGTTGTCTTGATTTTGGTTTTGGAGTGCTTTCCGACTTTCCTTAAGCTTCCGCCGCAGCATCTGAGTCTGTTTTTTCAGTTGTTTGCGCCGTGCTGAGCCTCCTCTTCCTTTCGAGTTACGTCCTTCGCGGCGGGGCGATTCCCACCGTTTTAGTCGTTGTGCCATTCATCTTGCCCCTTAGTTACAGTGGGCGGGGAGAGACTCGAACTCTCATGACCATAAGGCCGCCACATTTTGAGTGTGGTGCGTCTACCAATTTCGCCACCCGCCCGTTTGGGCATCTCCATTATTATAACTAATTAACCGCTGATTTAACAAGGACTGATAAGATTGAGAACTTGCCCAACGGTCAATTTCTCGCGCCCGTAGTACAGGTAAGGGATGGCTCAGTTGAGAGATCTGCAATTCTTGTAGTACTTGACCCAGCTCAGTATTACCGACGCTGTCGTAAGCTCTAGCTTGAGTAATAAACGCATCTAGGTTCAGTTGTGGTGCCAGAGTTGGGGAGCCACCAGCCAGTTTCATCAATACAGACATGACCACTCTCGGATTTTGAGTAGCCAGTAGAGCAGCGCGATCGCAACTAAATTCCGCACATCGTAGCCACTCTAACATCTTCTCCTGTATGCTTTGAGCAATGAGCATCCCCCAATTCGGAATTAAACTAGCCGCTAATACCATGATATTGAGCGGTGTTAGGTACACCCCATGTTCACATTTGAGATGACCCAGTTCATGGGCAATAACCGCCTGAATTTCCTCTGGTGTCAGCAGATCAATTAAAGAGGTGTGCAAGACAATGAAAGGCTGCTTACCCCGCATAGCGAAGGTATAGGCATTGGGAGCAGGATTTTGCTGCACATAAAGCTGAGGCGGCTCTAAATCTAAAGTTGTGCAGGCATCTTCGAGTAGTTTATGAAGATGGGGCAGTTGATTTTCTCCCACCAAGACACTAGCAGCGATATTGTTCAGGTAAAAAAACTGTTCCGCCACAGGACCTAGTAAATTTCGCACCACCAAGTCTATCCCTGGCAACTGTTTCAGGGCTGTGGTTGCTTCCAAATCTAGGGGATGACGGAAATGATCTGCCTTCAGACCAAATAGTGATGTTTTAGTCATTAGCTGTTAGTCGTTAGTCATTAGTCATTACTTATTAGTCTAGGACTTACCCAAAATCTCTGGCTCAAGCCTAATCTATTGTAGGGTTACAAGCCTTGCGCCCTAACTAGATATAGCTCTACCTCTATATAGCTAATTATATAGCGCCACTGCGTAATTCCTCTAGTGTTTGGTGGTGGTCTTGAACTGACAGACTTTCAACTAACAATCCCCTAAACGCTAAACGACTTACCACAGCCACAGCTTTGATTGGCATTGGGGTTGGTGAATTGGAAGCCACCACCAATCATAGCATCGCTGTAATCCAGTACCAGACCGTAGAGATAAAGCAGACTTTTTGGATCACAGATTATTTTGAAGCCATCGTAGTCAAAGATTTCATCATTCTCCCGAATGTTACTAGGTTCTTCAAAATCCATCATGTAAGACAGTCCTGAACAGCCTCCCTGGCGAACACCAACTCGCAGGTAAAGGTCTTTTCCTTGGCTTTGTTGCAGGGCTAAAACATGCTTTAGGGCTTTATCTGTCAGTTGAATACCTTTTTGCTGTGACTCAGTTGCTTGTGCCATTGCTTACGTTTGACTCCTAATTTTGCTTGGTGTTAAGTTGTTGTGCATCGTCAAGAAAGATAATTATCAGGCTGTAACCCAAGATTTAGCTTAGAGTGTCTCATAAACTAGATGCTTTACAGCTTATAGGTAAATCGGCTCTGCCAGTTCACAGTTTTGCTGTTTATCGATAATTATCTAATTGTCGTTAAATGGAAATTATTGGGGGTTTGAATCTTTATTGTAACGAGTCTTTAGGCTACCAGGCATTAATCATTCTACGTTATGGTTTATCGTTCCACCGTGACTAAGATACTGGCTAATCTCTTCTTCACTAACTCGGTAACCACAGTTAATGATCATCTTGTGTACTTGTTGGCTGCACTGCACCCCTTGCTCAGATATACCCAGACAGTTATAAACTTTCCTAAGTTGAGAAAATTCAGCCTTTTCATGGAACAAGCTCTCCCCCTCCCCAGGATGGGCGATTTCTTGCCAAAGTCTTAAGGCTTGTAAGTGATACGCTAAGGCATGGGGGTAATTTCCCAAGTGGTAGTGAACCGCTCCGATATAATCCAAGCTTCTGGTGTTACCATGAAGTGATTTACTCAGTTGCTGACCAATCTCCAAAGCTTGATGATAGAAATCCAATGCCCGTAGTTCCTCACCTAGTCGGAAGTAAACTGTGCCAATCCTCTCAAGAGTAGTTAACTTGCGACTAGAGTAACGAGAGGATGTTTTTTTTTCGTGAATGGTTAGGGCTTGCTCCAAGACAGCAAGAGCTTGACGGTATCTTCCAAGCTGGGTATAAGCTTCCCCTATATTTTCCAGTGCTCTGCCTTCGCCCTCAACTGAATTGCCTAAGTTTTGAAAAATCTTCATGGCTTGGCGAAAGCATCTCAGAGCCAGCACTGGTTGATGCCAGCTATTGTGAATTTCCCCTAGGTGATTAAGTATTTTAGCAATTTCTGAGTGATCTTGAGTTTTTTGGAAAATCCTCAATGCTTTTAGATAAACCTTAAATGCCTTATCATCCTGGTTAGTCTTGCAATAAGCCATTCCGAGATGATGAAGAATGACCCCTACACTCTTGGGCGAACCAACATCATTGGCCATTTGTAAACTTTGCTGGAGACACTTGATGCCCCAGGCATACTCTCCCAAACGGCAATGAACTAACCCAATGCGTTTGAGAGTATCCACTTGACCAGTCAAATCTTCGTTAGTTTGACAAATTGCTAAGGTGTTTTGCAGTGTTTTTAGTATATTTTTTAACTTACTTTGGCGATACTTACAAGCTTGAGGCTGGAAAGGGTCATCTCCTGCAGTCTTGTTTTGGTGTTGCTTGACTTCCGTTTCAACTAGATTCTGAACCAGATCTGCCATATTAATATTGCTCCCTGATGTAGATGGGGGAGGGATGATGGAGCCAAATAAACTTGAGTAGCCCATCTCCCTTGCTCATTTTCAGCAGTTATGTCTCTGTTCTAACTCGGTTACCAGAGATAATATTACTCACAACTTGCTGTAAATTCCTAAATATATTTTTCAGTAAGTTAAGGAAATTACTGAGCTATTAATAAAAATTAACATCAGTAGCCTGGGCACACTAATCTGGAAAGACCTAGTTGCCGTCATACATACTAGCTTATTTCCCCATCTCCCCGTCAGCCCATTGCCGATGATAGCCCATTGCCGATGATACTATCTTGAAGCGAACTCACTATCAAAATCTTTCCGGAGAAGGGTCACACCTAATCGAATAAGGAAGTAGTAGATGCACCCTGATCACCGCCCCCAGCTTTTACAGGTTGGGGGTTTCCTGATTTTTTAACCTATTCCTGTGGTGTTGAGTCTTCTGAGCACTAACCACTTATTTCACCCGAAGAGTACTAATTTCTTTAAGCCTCAGCTCACACAAATAAACTCCCGTACCTGCTCTAGATAAACCCCTGGAGCCTCCAACATCGGAAAGTGAGCTGTATCAGGAATTTCAACATACTTCACGTTTTGACTTAATTGTGAAGCTCTACGCCCTAGTGCTGAAGGAATAATTTTGTCGTATTCACCAGAAACTAGCAGGGTTGGCACCTTTAACTGAGCGAACTTATTAGGCATTACCTCAGCCGCATACTTACTAACCGCAGTCAGCATTGTTCCCAAAGCTGCTTCATAATCAGCCATTAGGTAATCTGCCAAAAAAACCCGGCTCACTGCCCTAGGTAGGGGATGGTGCAAAAATCGCATCATGAACACGGTACCGGCTAAGGGAATATTTAACAACCAACCGGGGCGGAACTTAACTACTAACTCACCAACTTTGTGAAAAGCGGTGAAGGATTTCTCGTCATAATCAAAAATACCGCTATTATTCAAAATTGCCTGTTCAACCCGCCCAGGATAACGATTGAGAAACATCGTAGCAGCAGATGCCCCTAGGGAATGAGCATTGATATAGATACGATCAAGTCCCAGGGTATCTAACAACACCACTAAATCTTCAGCATAGTCCTCCATCTCATAGGTCAAGTTTGTCCCCTGTTGGGGCAATTTTGACCGACCAAACCCCCTTAGGTCATATAGGAGGCAGTCAAAAGTATTGGATAGAGCTTTAGCGGTACTTTCCCAGTAGCGAGACGAGCCACACCAACCATGGATAAAGACCATCACAGGTTTATTTCCACAAGGTGTTGACTTCTTTACCCATTCATAGTAGTGTTCTACACCCCGAATTTGAATGTAAGGCATTTTGTGATCTTTGTCCTTTGTTAATTGAAAATCAACAATCAACAATTAACAATTAACAATTAACAATTAACAATTAACAATTAACAACCGATAAATTTGGTTTTGGCCAATGATAAATTACTACTATGCTGATTCTGGCTTTGGCAATGAAGAAGGATGAACCAATAGTTCAGCAGTTGAGCGCTTCTCTACCATTTCCCTAGTGATTGTACAGCGAGTGACATCCTTACGAGAAGGCAACTCGTACATCACTTCCAGCATCAATTCTTCCACAATGCCCCTTAACGCCCTAGCACCGGTTTTACGACGGTAAGCTTCCTGGGCCAGCGCTCGAATTGCATCTGGCATAAACTCCAAGTTGACATTGTCCATCTTCAGCAGCTTTATATACTGTTTTACCAGTGCATTCTTGGGTTCTGTCAAAATTGCCATCAGGGCTTCCTCATCCAGGGGTTCAATGACCGCTACCATTGGTATACGACCAATGAACTCGGGAATCATGCCGAATTTAACCAAGTCATCTGGCTGCAAGTGTCGCAGAATATCTGCTGTTCGCTTTTCCTTCGAGTTATGCTCTCCAGGCTGAATAAATCCCATGGAACGCTTGCCTAGGCGTTGCTCGACCACCTTCTCCAGACCTACAAACGCGCCACCGCAAATAAACAGAATATTGCTGGTGTCAATCTGAATACAGTCTTGATAAGGATGTTTGCGTCCACCTTGAGGGGGCACATTAGCAATGGTTCCTTCTAGCATTTTCAGTAATGCTTGCTGGACTCCTTCCCCAGAAACATCCCTGGTAATAGAGGGATTTTCACTCTTGCGGGCTACCTTATCGATTTCATCGATATAGATAATCCCCCGCTGGGCTTCCTCTACATCCAGATCTGCCACTTGCAATAGTCGCAGTAAGATGTTTTCTACATCTTCCCCAACATAACCAGCTTCTGTCAGGGTTGTGGCATCTGCCACAGCAAAAGGCACATCTAATATTTTGGCTAAGGTTTGGGCGAGTAATGTTTTACCACAACCAGTAGGACCAATTAGAAGAATGTTGGACTTTTGTAGCTCTATGCCATCATCCATTATTCCCTGACCCTGACCCTGAGCTTTAGATTGGAGCAAGCTTAGGCGCTTGTAGTGGTTGTACACAGCCACTGACAGAACTTTTTTGGCTTCCTCCTGACCAATCACATGGTCATCTAGATACCGTTTAATTTCCCTGGGTTTGGGAATCTGATTCATGGAAATGCGGTTGGCACGGGGACGACGTTTCTTAGCAGGTTCTGGTCGAGGAGCAGGCTGGGGAGCAGGCGCACCGGAATCGAGTAACTCCTCATCTAAAATTTCATTACATAAATCAACACACTCATCACAAATATAGACTCCGGGGCCAGCAATTAATTTGCGTACTTGCTCTTGAGACTTACCGCAGAAGGAACATTTTAGATGGGAGTCGTATTTAGACATAAGAAGCCTCTTTCTACATAGAAGCGACAGCTGCTTCCTGGTTAGGAAGATTCTGCCGGGAGATCACCTGGTCAATTAAACCATAGTCTTTAGCTTGCGCCGCTGACATGAAAAAGTCGCGTTCGGTATCTTCGGCAATTTGAGCCACTGGTTTACGGGTGTGATTAGCCAGTAATTCGTTAAGGGTTTGCTTGTGGTATAGAATTTCCTTAGCTTGAATTTCTATATCCACCGCTTGTCCCTGAGCACCGCCAAGGGGCTGGTGAATCATAATCCGAGAATTGGGCAATGCCATCCGTTTACCAGCAGCTCCCCCTGCTAGGAGAAATGCGCCCATACTAGCAGCTAAGCCATAGCATATGGTAACCACATCAGGGCGCACTTGCTGCATCGTATCATATATTGCCATCCCTGCAGTTACCGAGCCACCTGGGGAGTTGATATACAATTGGATATCCTTTTCCTGGTCTTCAGCTTCTAGGTATAACAGCTGGGCAACAATTGAGTCAGCTACCACATCATCGACCTGGGTTCCCAAAAACACAATGCGTTCTCGCAGCAGCCGCGAATAAATGTCAAATGCTCGTTCTCCCATTCCAGACTGCTCTACCACCATTGGTACAACAGTACTACTGGAGGTGATTTGGTATTGGTCTAGAGAACTTAAGCTGGTGATTGAGGAATGAGGGGACACAGATTGCAGCATAGGATACAATTCGTCAAGACCTCTGGATTTACTAATAAAGGTGCTATCTAACAAGGGCACGAATAGGCATAAAGTCAAAGTCTCTATAGAAACTATTATGCCTTAACTGTTTGCTTGTTGGTGCAACAGTTGACGGTTATAGAGTTGAGGCTTATCTATAAGCCTAAGCTGTTGAGCTAAGGCGTGTTTCTTCTAAGGGATCTAAGCTGAGCCTTGGGTTTCAGTCTCAGAATTATACAAAGTTAAATGCACAACACCTTAGCAACTCGCTACCTTCTACCCTGGGCAGATCACCAACAAGGCCAACGCTACGATTTACTCAGAAACAGGTTCAGCTGGTACTTCAATAGTCTGGGAAGCCGCATCCGTTGTTTCTAGCTCGGTTACTGTAACGGCCGTGTCTTCTGCTTCAGTTTCTTCTTCGGTGATGGTTCCTTTGGGAACCAGCTCTATAGTAGCGTGATCTTCTAACCATTTAATGGCTTTGAGTTTGAGCAAATCGGACTCGACGAATTCCCGCAGCCGATCCGGATCTACCTCTTGACCAGCCAACTCCTTCATCAATTCTTTACTTTTCCCTTGTATTTCGGAATCTTCAACGGTTAGGGATTCACGTGTAGCTATTTCCTTAAGGGCTAGGGATTGTCGGAGGCTTTGGATGGCATCAGGACGTGATCTTTCTCGCAGCTGTGGTAGATTCTCTTCGGTAAACAGCCTTTTGACATCCATGCCCAACTGTTGCATCTGGATGGCTGTTTGGGTCAAAATTGTTTGGAGTTCCTGGTCAATTAGCGTTTCAGGCAAGTCAACTTCAACCTTTTCCAGGAGAGCGTTGATTAAAGCCTCCTCCTTGCTGGCTTGGGTTTCTTGATCAGCTTTTTCCTGAAACTCCTGCTGTAAATATTCCCGTAACTCTGCCAAGGTTTCTTTATCACTAACTTCTTGAGCGAAGTCGTCATCTAACTCTGGCAGCTCTTTTTCCTTGATTTCTTTTAGGGTGATGCTAAAGACCGATGACTTGCCAGCTAAATCTTCTAGGGGGTAATCTTCAGGAAAAGTCACTGGTACTTCTTTAATCTGATCAGGATTCATACCAACGATGCCTTGAAGAATGTCCTCTAGGAACTTGCCTTCCCCAAGTTCAATTTCAAAATCCTTAGCCTCACCGTTAGGGATTACTGAGCCTTCATCCTCTTCGCTATCACCAGTAAATCGACCGACGTAATCCACCACGACCACATCTCCCATCTGGGCTGGGCGTGATTCGACTGGTACTAAGGTAGCCTGCTCAACACGCCGTTGTTCGAGAAAATTACCGACGGCATCCGGTTCAACCTTAGTTTCCTCAGCTTTCACACTTAAGCCATTGTATTCCCCTAAATTGACCACTGGTGGCACATCCACCGATGCGCTGAAGGTTAGGGGTTCTCCAGGTTTGAACTGGCTGAGCAAATCTTCTAAGGTAGAGGTTAAATTATAGTTCCCTAGTGCCTCAATTTGGGCTTGCTCAATCGCCTGCTTTAGACTACTATCGAGCAACTCTTCGATGGCAGCAGCTTTTACCTGTTGGGCACCAAGACGTTGTAGCAAAACCTGACGGGGTACCTTCCCTTGGCGAAACCCAGGAATTTTGACTGTACGGGAAAGGTTCTGTAAAACCTTTTCATAGGCTTGTTTGGTCGTTTCAGCTGGAATTTCAATTTCCAGACCAACCTGGCTAGCGGGAAGTTTTTCCTGAGTTACTTTCATTGACGCTTGGGTGTGAAGAGTTAATTGTTTAATGAGTCGGGACAATGGATAGTCAACCTGGCTGAATCAAAGATTCGACCTGGGGACTCCTATATTACTTTAGGTGTTGCCTGCTTCGACCAACAAAATTCACCAAAAAGATTTACATTGTGTCAGCCAAGGTATTTATCCACATGCACTAGTTGCCCTAGTCGGCGGTGGTTCTCATCAAAGGGTTTGGCAACAAAGTCGCAAGGGACGAATTTCTCAAGGGGTTTGAGTCAAAACGCCGATCTCCAAAGGAGTAGAGGTGAAAATTAATGGTTATCGAGTATCGATACAGATGGACAATTTCTACCTCGGATGGAACTAGACGGGAGAATCCAAAGCAATTATGGTATGCTGATTCTAACAACCAGTTAAGCGTTAAGCACATCTACCAGTTCTTTTACGGCAGTAGAGAATACTATCTATAGGTGGTTACTACAGCCTTTAAGCAAGCTCTTAGTCGATCAGAGCTTTTTAAGTGTACCTAACACGCCAGTCGATGACTCTGGCCTGAGCTTAATAGGGCAGTGTGAGGGATTAAACTCGCGCTA
>NZ_JAAHFV010000265.1:0-9344 GCF_010672755.1 Moorena sp. SIO1F2 | reverse complement strand
CCTTCCGGAGACGAAACCTTAGAATAAGGTTTGAAGTTACCGTAAGGAGAGTGGAGCCTTAATCATAAAGTTTTAACCCTTTTACCCATAACCGACTAACCATAAAGGCTCCACTCTCCTAAGGTTTCGTCTCTGGCCTTAATCATAAAGTTTTAAACCTTTTACCCATAGCCGACAAACCATAAAGGCTGCCTTATTCTGACGGTAACTTCTAACCAAAAAACGCGCGGTACGACGCAACAATACTGCTTGAACCTCGGTTTTATTCATGTACCGGGTAATTTCCTTGTCTATACCTCGATCAAGGATGTTTTTAGCAGCGTTGTGGTCAGCCTGCAACACGACCCCATTAAACCTGGTGAAACTGTCCCCGCTCCTTTTCCCTAATAGGGTTCCAGTCACGGAGTCAATTTGCGACGTGTAACTAGGTTGAACTTCTGTGACAACCGAGCCAGTCCAATCAGCCCATTTCTGCAAAGAGTCCCGCATTTGTCCCTTCATCCAACTATTAAGTTTGCGGGACACGGCCTTAGACTGGCGTTTATTTCGGATTGGTTGTGTTAAGTCCAAGGCCGTAGGCCACGCTTCGCGAACAGCAAATACCTTTAAAGATTCTCCCTTAAAAAGAGACTTAGAGGCTGCTCCTATAATTGCCGTTAGCTCTGACTGATTCTTTCTGTAACGGCGGTTTTCTGTCTTTCTGGTTAGGTTGTTTTCTAATATTCGGGCAGACTTGCAAGGGGACATTTTTTCTAGTTTTCTATGAAGTGCCCAAAGCTTTCCTCTGTTGCGGTTTTTGGCACATATCCGATCTGATTTTTTAGTTGCTACTTTGCCCAAGTCTTTTCCGTGTGCCTGACCATCTGAATCATAGAAAGCCTCTGTATACCCTTTGTCTACTCCTATAGAACGGCGATCAGCAGGGATTCCTGCGGTACCGTAATCTACCAAGAAGTGAATTTCAAATCTTTGCAGGAGTTGATGGTGGATTAATCTAATCTGCCCACTTATTTTGCGATTAGATCTAACAACTATTCTGTTTCTCTTTCCTCTCCTCAGTCCAGCTATTTCTAGCTGATAAGTGTTGCGGGAGAGTCTTTTACATTTGTACCCTCCTTGTTGATAGACTATTTGATTTTTCACCCAAGAATGCCCTCTCTGAAATTCCTTTCTAACAAGCCTGTGCAGGAGTGGACTATCTAGGAAGGCTAAGGTCTTTAGTTGTTTGCAAAGTTCCTTTCTTATCTTTTGCTTATCCTTTCCTGGAAACCTTTTGTAGACCTTTTTTATTACCGCTTCAGTACAAGCAGCCTGGCTCGCTGTGATGGCTTTTGCTGTATCGCTAACAGTCCACTCCATCAACTTAGAGGGCAGTCCCAAGGATTCAGGAGTCCTAAAACTCCTAACTTCTGGGTAGGCTTTTTTCCAATCAATCCCCCAATGGCTAATGCTACCCAGCTTGTTGTAAGACTCAGAGCGGACGATACCAAGCTTTTTCATTACCTGCAGCAACTCAAGCTCAACCGACTTAGTCATTCCCACTACGGGGACAACCTGAGTCGATATTTTCTTTGTTGCTCCTACTTTTCTTGGCATCGTTAACTGACTGTGTCCTATATCTTAAGTATACTATAGCGCTAGCAAAATGTCAATGTCTGTTTTGCTGTATTAAATCCCGTTTTATCCCTATTTTTGGCTACTTAATTGCAGGGCGCAGAATCAACCTAGCTCAATCTAGGTAGCCGACTCAATGTAGTCATTTTCGGGCGGGCAGGATGCCCACCCCACTCATATTCATCCCGCCCCTCAGCAATGCACCCCTAGTCCATGGTACTAGGAAGGAATTCCATGCGTTCGCGTAGCGTGGCCTACGGCCAATCGCAAACAAAATCCTAGATCCAATCCCAGCAGTAACAAAGTTTTGTGTAGCGCTAAAGGATTGCCCATGGCAAGCTGATATCCTAAGCTTATCCGAAGTCCATACTTAGGATGTCTTGCTCCAATTGATGGTCACCGATAAGGTGAGAAGATAGAGGTCGTTGGATGAAGGAGGAAAGATAAAGTATAAAAATCTACCATTTGCAAAGGTTACAATCAATGCAATGGTTGATACTTCAAGTCTTGTATGCCTTTTATCTTTTGCCTACCCCTCTTGTTAAGGGGGATAATGGGGGGAGAACCCATCCAACCCTTTTGTCTGCAAGCCTGTTGCCTCAATGTTACCCATAGCCTTTAAGTGTTAAGGAATGTCAACCACTTCCACGCCATCCCTAAGAACCCAACAAAACCCTCTGTGCGCTAAGCTGGCGGACTGTATTGAATCGAACTGGCGGCGCTACTTCGACCTTTCGACCTATGATTTACCAGCCGAGTTAGGCTACGTACAAGGACGGCTTGAGGGAGAGAAACTGACTATCGAAAACCATTGCTATCAGACACCTCAGTTTCGGAAAATGCACCTGGAATTGGCAAAAGTAGGTGAGATGTTGGATATTTTACACTGTGTAATGTTTCCTCGTCCAGAGTATGCTTTGCCCATGTTTGGCTGTGATGTGGTGGCAGCTAGAGGACAAATCAGCGCTGCGATCGCAGACCTTTCTCCACTCCACCCTAAACGTACCTTACCAGAAGCCTATCACTGTTCTTTAGAGACCCTACCAAAACCTGAGTTTAAACAGCCCCGTGACTTACCACCTTGGGCGGACATTTTTTCAGAATTTTGCATTTTTGTGCGTCCCAATGGTCCAGAAGAAGAAGCACAGTTCCTGGCATGGGTGGATGATTTATTACAGATTCACTGTGCCCATGCTGCAAATGCCCTACCGGTCTCTAGAGAAAAGCAAGCAGAAATTATTGCAGGTCAACACTATTATTGCAGCAAGCAGCGGCAGAATGACAAAACCCGGCGGGTGCTTGAAAAAGCGTTTGGTGTTGAATGGGCAGAGAACTATATGACCTCCGTACTATTTGACTTGCCAGGATCTTGATACTTAATGAATGGTAAAGCTGATTAGTTTGCTGATTAGTTTAGGGATGGAGCAATGGATGATAGCGGTTATCATATTAATGAGGTACACAGGATTTTTTTCCTGTTACCTGTTACCTGTTACCTGTTACCTGTTACCTGTTACCTGTTACCTGTTACCTGTTACCTGTTACCTGTTACCTGTTACCTAAAATCCACAACTTGTATACCTCACCTATTTGAAAAATACTAGAGTAAGGCACGATAATAATAAGTCGGCAAACCTTTTTAAGGGGATAGACTATGTTCACTAAACGTGACCTTCCCTCAGAGCAGGAACTGCTAAATATGGCGAAACAGTACCCTGAGCTAGATATAGCATCCGTATTTACTTGTCTGTCGTTCCTGAAAACTACCACTGAAATCTACGAAGCGATTGACACTCATATGGGTCGCTACGAGTTATCAATCGGTAAGTTTACTGTACTCATGCTATTACACAAAGCGGGTTCGTTAGGCTTGACTCCTTCCGAATGTGCTCAACAGGCTGGTGTTACTCGTGGGACGATCACAGGTCTGCTCGATGGTCTCGAACGTCAAGGGTTAGTTAAACGCCAGCCCCACCCAGATGACCGACGGATGCTGATGGTTCAGCTGACTCCAAACGGTTGGCAGTTCTTGAAGCAAATGCTTCCCGACCACTTTAATCGGGTGACAGGTTTGATGGCTCACCTGACTGGTGCAGAAAAGAAAACCTTCGTTAAACTTTTAGCAAAGTTGCGAGCGGGAACCCCTGCTATGCACTCTGCTGAATTTCAGCTGACCCAGTAATGAGGGACTTCTCAAAAAATCTGTTAGCGGTGCTCATATAGTATTAACTTTATGATAGATTAAATAGTAAGGAGCCATATAATATGGCACACAAGAGATGGTTATGACTCATATAACCGACAGAGGTTGATTTAACCGGAGGAGTCATGGAGCCAAAGATTGGCATAAAAGATCAGGGATTATCAAAGCCCCTAAGCCGTTGGGTGATTGTACTGGCTGGTGTTGGGATTCTGGCAACTGTGGTCGCTAGCCGATATAGTTTGCAAATGGTCCGTGAGCGCCCACCAGAACCAGTGCCATCCCCCAGTACAACCCCAGCTATCCGAGCTGTAACTGCTCTAGGACGTCTCGAACCTGAGGGGGAAGTTATTCAATTAGCTGCTCCAACAACTTTTCAAGCACCAAGGGTGGCTCAGTTACTCGTTAAGGAAGGGGAGAGAGTAGGTGCCAATCAATTGATTGCCATCATGGAAAATCGCGATCGCTTACAAGCGGATTTAGAACGAGCCAAAGCGGAGGTTAAAGTAAGCCGTGCGAACTTGGAGAAAGTCAAAGCCGGTGCTAAAAGTGGCACCATTGCTGCTCAGGAGGCTAAGATTAAACGACTAGAGGCAGAGTATCGGGGGCAGAAGGAGGCGCTACAAACTCGCATTGACCGTTTACAGACTCAGCTGCAAGAAACACAACAAGAGAAAGATGCCACAGTCAGGCGATTAGAGGCTCAGTTAAGGAATGTGCAAGCAGATTTTCAGCGCTATGAGCAGTTAGAACGAGACGGTGCGATCGCAATTTCCGAATTAGACAGCCGCCGCCTAAGCGTAGAAACCGCCCAAGAGAGCGTCAGTGAAGCCATAGCCAACCGCACCCAAACTATAAGCACCCTCAGGGAACAACTCAAAGAAGCTATTGTCAACCGCAACCAGACCCTAGCTGTGGTAGAAGCACAGATTAACGAAGCCAAAGCTACCCTCGAAGAGATAAAAGAAGTACGTCTAGTAGATATTAGACAGGCTGAAGCGGAGCTAGAAATGGCTATGGCACAAGTCAAGCAAGCCGAAGCAGAATTAAAATTTGCTTACGTGCATTCTCCACTAGATAGTCAAATTTTGAAAATTAACACTTATCCAGGAGAAACCATCGATCCAGAAAAGGGAATTGTGGAACTAGGGCAAACTGACCAAATGATGGTTGTTGCTGAAGTCTACGAAAGTGATATTGGTAAAGTCAAGCTAGGGCAGAAAGTAACTATTATTAGTGAAAGCAAGGCATTTGAAGGTAAACTCAATGGCACTGTAGTTAGAATTGGGCAACAAATTGACAAACAGGATGTTCTTGACACTGATCCAGCTGCTGACGTAGATGCCAGAGTTGTCGAAGTAGATATTCGTCTCAATCCAGAAGACAGCAAGACGGTTACTGATTTAACTAACTCTCAAGTCATCGTAAAAATAGTTACTACTTATTAGTCAATCGCTATCGCTCCAATTAAAAATTATCAATTCAAAATTAAAAACTAACCTATAAATTAATTCGTGGGCTTGTATCCGGTGGAAACACTTACAAAGTATAAGGCTATTCATTTTTAATTTTTAATTTTGAATTCAAAAATGGTCATTAACTAGTAACTATTAATAATGAAAATACCTTTAGCATGGTTACAATTGACCCATGAAAAAATGCGTTTGCTGGTGGCACTGGCAGGAATTGCTTTTGCCGATATTTTAATGTTTATGCAAATGGGTTTTCGGGATGCCCTGTTTGAAAGTAATGTGACACTACATAATAGCTTACAGGGTGACATTTTTTTGATTAGTCCCCAGTCCCAAGCAACAATCGCTATGAAAAGTTTTCCTAGTCGCAGGTTGTATCAAAGTATTGCATTTGATGGGGTCAAATCGATTCGTGGGATATATATGGACTTTGCCCTCTGGAAAAATCCTCAAACCCGTGAAACTCGTAGTGTGCTTGTGATTGGGTTTAATCCTACTGACAACGTATTCAATTTATCTGGAGTAACCAGCAATCTGGATACAATTAAAATGCCAGATGTCGTTTTGTTCGATGACAGCTCCAGACCTGAATATGGACCTATTGCGGAAGAGTTTAATCAGGGCAAAGAGATAACCACTGAAGTCAAAGAACGTCGCATTCGAGTAGGAGGCTTATTCACCCTAGGGGCTTCCTTTGCAGCAGATGGAAATGTGATCACCAGTGATTTAAACTTTTTCCGCCTTTTCCCTGACCGCCATAGAGGACTGATTGATATCGGTTTGATTGAATTAGAACCAGGGTTAGATGTGGAGATAGTTGTAGAGAAGATGAGGCGCGAACTTTCCAAGGATGTTCTAGTTTTATCCAAGGAAGAGTTTGTTAATTGGGAGAAAGCTTACTGGCAAAGCAGTACAGCTATTGGCTTTATTTTTACCCTCGGTAGCGCGATGGGATTTATCGTGGGTACAGTGATTGTTTATCAAATTCTATATACTGATGTCGCGGATCATTTGCCTGAGTATGCTACCCTTAAAGCCATGGGTTATAAAACCAGCTATCTATTGATTGTCGTTTTTCAAGAAGCTATAATTCTGGCAATTTTAGGTTATTTTCCTGGATATGGACTAGCCTTAGGGTTGTATAGTTTAACGAAAAATGCTACCAGTTTACCCATAGCCATGAGTCTAGCTAGGGCGGTAACAGTGTTGATTCTGACGATTATCATGTGTTGTATTTCCGGTGCGATCGCGATTGGGAAACTCCAAGCAGCCGATCCCGCTGATATTTTTTAAACTATTGCTAATAGCAAAGGGAACAGGGAATAGGGAAGAGGGAACAGGGAGTAGGGAGTAGGGAATATGGCATCAAAAATTATCACAATTCCTACACGGATCCCTATATAGTGCTTTTTACCCTAATGAAGTACAAAAAAAAAATTACCTCTTTCCTCTTCCGACTTTACTGCTCCCTGCTCCCTGCTCCTTGCTCCCTGCTCCCTGCTCCCTGCTCCCTGCTCCCTAAAAGCCAAAAACTTGTACTTTACTAGCTGAAAAACAGCTATATAATCAATAACTAATAACTAGCTAGGAACGAAAACTGTCATGGTGGACGAACCAGTTGTATCCATTAAGCATCTCAACCATTACTTTGGTAAGGGTTTTCTACGGAAACAGGTTTTGTTTGATATTGACCTAGACATCCACCAAGGAGAAATTGTGTTGATGACTGGTCCTTCGGGATCGGGTAAGACGACATTACTAACCCTAATCGGAGGATTGCGATCGCCTCAATCTGGTAGTCTCAAAATTCTAGGACAGCAACTCCTCGGAGCCAATAAACGTCATTTGATTGCAGTGCGGCGTCATATTGGCTATATTTTCCAGGCTCATAACTTACTCAAAAGTTTAACGGCTCGCCAAAATGTCCAAATGTCAGCAGAACTACATCCAGAACTTTCTACTAAAGATGCTATTACTAAATCAGTAGCTATATTAGAAGCAGTGGGGTTAGGTCAGTGGGTGAATTACTACCCAGATAAACTTTCTGGAGGACAAAAACAACGAGTCGCGATCGCTCGTGCTTTAGTGGGTAATCCCAAGATACTCTTAGCAGATGAACCAACAGCAGCACTAGACAGTAAATCCGGTCGTGAAGTGGTAGATTTAATGCAGCAGTTAGCTAAAGAACAGGGCTGTACAATTTTACTCGTTACTCACGACAATCGAATTCTCGATATTGCTGACCGGATTGTTAATATGGAAGATGGCCATCTTAATGGTATTAAAGCAGTTAGTTAAACTGTTCAGCATTTAGATTGGGATATCTAAAAGTAGTCAAAGGGAACAGGGAATAGGGAATAGGGAACAGGGAATAACCAATTTAAATGCACATCAGCTTAAGGGAAACAGCTGACAAATAGAAACTATAAAATTGTTAATATAAAATATCAAATAGCAATTAACAATTTTATAATGACTAAATTAAATTAATTGTTCATTTAGTACTATAGCAATTCGTGTAGGAATTGTGATAATTTTTATTCCCTACTCCCTACTCCCTACTCCCTACTCCCTGTTCCCTCTTCCCTACTCCCTACTCCCTACTCCCTACTCCCTTTGCTATATTAGCTGGACTAACTTTAGCACGATGCAGCAACTTATCACCAATGCGGTAGCCAGTGTAACGTACCCTAACCTGATCACCTGGTTGAGCAGTGCCTGACATGAGTTGGTGTTGTTGTGGATCGTAAGGGAGTTCGTCCCCCACAGATGCGATCGCATCCACACCCCATTTTTCTAGCAACTGTTCCACTGGCTTTACCAGAGGCAATAATCTCACAGCTGGTAACTGCTCATTCTGTTGTGCCGCATAAGCAGCAGTGGGCCATTGGACTAGCCAGGATTCTAGCACTTGTAAACTAGATTGCTGAAACTCCTGCATTAAAGTCTCGCGCTGCTGTTCCAACTGCTGTTCCAGACGCTGGTACTCCTGCTTTAATGTTGAGTCTTCCTGCTGTAACGTAGAAACAGAATCTGGCAAAAACAGAATCAGTAACTGATTCACCGACACCTGCAACGCTTGAGCAAGTTTCAGCAGCGTTTTTAGCTGCATCTGCGAGACCTGACCTTTCCGCAAACGCCTCAGTTGCAACTCGGAAACATCAGCCCTGAGACTGAGTTGCTTAAAACTAGGAATACCCACTTTTGCCATAAGTTGTCGCAACTGTTCACTGTAATTGGGATAGGAAGACTCGGTCATTTCCAGGCTGACGTATCAAGGATAAAGGATGACAGGAGAAGATTTATAAATCTGATCAACTCCAATAGAGTAATCATCATATCCCTGATTGTGATTATTGGTAAGTGCAATCAGCTATCAGCCTTTGGCCACGGCTGATAGCTGATTGCTGATAGCTGACTGCTGACTGCTGACTGCTGACTGCTGATTGCTGAGTGCTTACCAAATTAGATATTTGCTCAAAGTGCATTTACCCAGAAATCAGCGGTTACAATCTCACCATTACGCTTAAATTGACCCCACACTTTATATGTGCCTTTTTCAGGAAATTGGGTAGCAAAACGTATCGGTTCAGTAGTTTTACCTGGAAGTGCGTGAGCATGAATGTAATCAGATGCTGTTATAGATTCTGATTTTTTAACAATTACTAAATGACCAGCTTCTCCCAAATAAGGTTGTAAATCATTCACCGGATTATTATTAGCAGCATTCTTTAAGTTAAAGCTAATCATCACTTCCTCATTAGCCTGAACTTTGGGTTTATCAAAACTCAGCTCAACCTTGGTATTGCCAAAAACTTTAGTATTCTTAATTTCTATCTCAGTTATAGATGAACTAGTTCCTGGTGCTTTTACTTTGACTACCGAAACTCGCTCTGGTTTTCCGGTTGGTTTGTAATCGCTAAAAAGAGTATAATCACCAGGAACTAGTTCATCTATAACTGAGATAGAAATTAAGAATACTAAAGTTTTTGGCAATACCAAGGTTGAGCTGAGTTTTGATAAACCCAAAGTTCAGGCTAATGAGGAAGTGATGATTA
>NZ_JAAHFV010000264.1:0-9363 GCF_010672755.1 Moorena sp. SIO1F2 | reverse complement strand
ACAATCGATGAGTTTGCTGTGATTATTATTAGCGATACATCACCCATTACTAATCTAGCAGGCATCAATCAACTTAATCTCTTGCATCGCTTGTATGGTTCTGTTATTATTCCCGTTGCTGTCTACAATGAAATGGTTGGTATCGGGAAAATTGTACCTGGAACAGTAGAAGTTCAAACCTTATCTTGGATTAAAACTCAGGCCGTTTCAGATAGGCAGCAAGTTGTCATTCTTCAGGAAAGTCAAGAAACCATCGATTTAGGTGAAGCAGAAGCGATCGTATTAGCACTGGAAATGGATGCCGATTTGCTACTGATGGATGAGCGACGGGGACGATCAGTTGCTCAAGAATTGGGGCTAACTATTGTGGGATTACTGGGAATTCTCGTGCAAGCCAAGAAAAGTAATTTAATTCCGGCGGTTAAGCCATTAATGGATCAATTGATTGAAAAAATGGACTTTCGTATTAGTTCTCAATTGTACCACGCAATTCTCCAAGCTACCGATGAAGAAAGTGGATCAGGAAATTAAAATAGGGGGGATTTTACCCTTCTTCAGTTTTAGGGAGTCGGGAGTAGCAAAAAAACAAAAGGCAAGAGGCAAGAGAAGGGGCAATGGCTCCCCATACTTATCACACTTACCACACTTCCCTCTTTTTCCCGATTCCCGATTCCCGATTCCCGATTCCCGATTCCCGATTCCCGATTCCCGATTCCCTTGTTTACATCTCAACTAGAGCCGTTCTCATCTAAAGAACGCACCTTAATAACCTTAGCAGGAATTCCCACTACCGTAGCCCCAGCAGGTACATCAGATAAAACTACAGCATTAGCACCAATATTTGCCCCATTACCGATAGTAACCTTGCCAAAAATCTTAGCACCAGCACCAACATTGACACGTTTTCCTAAGATGGGGGCATCGAAAGGACGATCTAAATAACGATTACCTAAAGTGACTCCTTGACGTAGGATACTATCATCACCAATAGTGCAATCCCCATGAATAACAATCGCACTTTGATGCTCAATAATTACTCGACGACCAAGCTTTACGGTGTAAGGTAATTCAATCCCATAGGTATTACGAACTTTACGATATAATGCTCGGTAGAGAATACTAAAGGGAGCCCGTAGTAACTTCGGTTGGATGTTCATTCTCCAGACTCCAAACCGCTGCACCGCCACAGCCCGAAATCCCGGCTTAGTCCAATCACAACCATGAGCCTTCCAATCTTCTTTAATTTGTTGCAAAAGTCCCAAATTATCCGTTTTTGGCTCGGTATAATTTGCCGTTAAATCTGTTGGCGTCACCATAATTTATTGTTAGTGTTTGTTGTTTAGGGAATAGGGAGTAGGGAAAAGGGAATCGGGAATCGGGAATCGGGAATCGGGAATCGAGAAGTTAGAAGTTAGAAGTTAGAAGTTAGAAGTTAGAAGTTAGAAGTTAGAAGTTAGAAGTTAGAAGTTAGAATTGGGAATCGTGAATAGTCCATCAGTTTTGTAGAACAGGCTTCTAGCCTGTGGCACGCGCATTAGCTGATAGCTGATAGCTGATAGCTGATAACTGATAACTGATAACTGATAACTGATAGCTGATAACTAATAACTAATCACGAAATCTTCGGACTACTAAAGGCACCACCTTTACAAAACACACTATTGCGGATAAAATCATTAAGTAACTGGGGTGGGTCATTATCGGGCTTACCTTGAACCACTCGGCGCAATTGCCACAATAAATAACTAGAAGCCCAGGCATGATCCGCTAGAGCAGCGTAAAACCAACCATAGTTTTTAAGAAAATACCGTCGTCGAGAATCAAAGACATACTGGGGTCGGCGTTTGGGTGGACGCTTGGTGTCGGTAACACCTGAACTTTGTCCAACTAAGTGGACTACGCGACTTTCTGGGACATACCAGCATTCCCAACCAGCTCTCTGGGCTTGTAGGCAAAAGTCCATTTCTTCGTAATACATGAAATAAGCTTGATCGATCAGGCCAACCTGCTCAAACACTTCCCGACGAATAATCATACTTGCCCCAGCAACCCAATCCGTTGGACAGGGTTGGTCAGGAATCGGTGGCCAAACTACCCACTTCGATAATAATCTCGATACCACACCGAGACGCAAACCAGAATCTAGCTCACTGAGGACGGTATGAAACCGAAATGCTGAACACTGAGGGGTACTGTCAGGCTCTTCCAGGCGAGAGCCAGCAATACCCACCTGGGGATGGTCACTCATAAATTCCACCAGGGTTTTGATTGCCCTAGGACGAACAATGGTATCTGGGTTGAGCAACAACACATAATCCGGTGGCTGATTAGACCTCAGAGCTGGGCGGATCACAGCATTATTGCCAAAAGCAAATCCACCATTGTGCTCTAGTGGCATCACCGATGCCCAACTACCCCAGTTTTCGTTTGCGATCGCATTTTTAATGGCAACAGCCGATCCATCCCCAGAGGCATTATCTGCCACTACTACCGTAGTATTGGATAAACCTGGGATTTCATCCGCTAGAGAGCGTAAGCAATCAATAGTTAAACTAGGGGTTTTGTAGTTAACAATTACTATAAGTAAAGAATTTATGGTATTGTTTTTTATTTCATTATACATAACTAATTTTGTGCTTTATTTAGCTTATACATTAAGAATTAATTGTTAGTTATTTTGCTATTTTTTAAATTCAAAAAATAGCGTTTTTAAAACCGTAAAAATTAACACGTTTTTTTACCCTACTCCCTACTCCCTACTCCCTATTCCCTATTCCCGATTCCCTACTCCCTACTCCCTACTCCCTACTCCCTGCTATATCATCCCTAATTCCTTTGAACTTGTCTCCGTTGATGCCGATTTTGATTCCGATTTTGATTCCGAGAACGCTGGGCTACCAATGCCGGGACTTTTTTAACCTTATTGGTTGTAGGTTCTTGGATCACCAATCCTGATAGTCCTCCACAAGCCAATACAAAGACAGGATTACCATGGGCATTGAGCAGAAATTCCACCATGTACAACGCTACAGCCACGGTCAGCACCGCCACTGGTGCCGCTTGCCGCTTTGGCCACAACTCCGCTGGACAACGGAACCAAAACATAGTCAACACCGGCATTAGTAAGGATGTGGTCAGGCTGGCTAGTCCAACGGTACCAGTTTCACCAAACGCAAGAATCCACAAACTATCTGGAACTGTAACTTGCTCACCCTTGTCATTAAATATCAGACTTCTTCCCCATCCTCCCCAGCCAAACACGATCCGTTCCCGTGCTTTATCTACAAGTAGCTCTTCATTATCAAATCTAAACTGTAAGGATTGGATACGGTCTGCAGGAACCACATTCGATACATGTGAGATAATCTGATCACTAACGTAGGTTTCAGTCTGTGAGTTAATGTATAAGTAAGAACAAATAACCCCAATTAGGATAAAGACTGGCAAAGCAGTACGAAATTGCTTGCCCACAAACAAGATCCCAACTCCTAAGAGTAGTAAGAAATAGGCACCAGTGGATTTGCACAATATAAATGTGATCAACACGGCAGCTACCAGCCACTTCATCGGAATATTCCACAGTTGTTTGATCACCCCAGTGTGCCATAGCCAAATTCCCACTAAACTAGCTGCCATCATCCACAGACCCACTGGCAAACCGTGGATCATAAATACTGTCGGTCTCCATCCCCCGTAACGCATGGTTTGAGAAAAGTCAGGATGAGCAAAGAAGCCGTAAAATATCCTATGGAGCTGCGGACTAAAGCGAATTTCGTACAAACATAGGGGAACATAGATCAAGCCGCCCATGAAAATGCCAATTGACAATTCACGTAATCCACTCAAGTTATTGAGATAGATCCGACCGAGAAAATAGGGTACTCCCCAGGTCAAGGTTTGCGTCAAAACAGTAGAGAACCCATCGTAAGCCCCCAACCCATTCGTAAGAGATGAAGCCAATGGACATAGGCACCAAATTAGCATCGGCAAGTCAATCCAGCTGAATTTAAAGGAGCTAAAACGCCCAACATCGTATATAAAAGTAGCCAACAAAATACCGTAGCAAGTTGCCGACATCTTAGTATAGTCAGGTAGACCAGGCAAAGCATATTCTGCCACAGGTAGAAATAGCCATGCTACGATGAAACTCACAATGACTGCCCGCTGAGCTGGAATTCTCATGAAGAGATAAAGAACAACTGGAATCCAGCCGAACATGACGATGGGGACTAAAAAACTCATTGGCTTTTTTGGGCATAAACGTCAACAGAGTTGCTTGAGTAATTTCTGACTTAAGTAATGTAAGCTATCAGCTATCAGCTATTAGCTTAAGCGCTACGCGCACGCTACTTGAGGTGCTATCAGCTATCAGCTATTAGCTATCAGTTATCAGTTATCAGCTATCAGCTTAAGCGCTACGCGCACGCTACTTGAGGTGCTATCAGCTATTAGCTATCAGCATATGCCTTAAGTCACAGCGTCGTTCGCACAGCGTGGCCAAACGCGCCCCGCGTGGCCTAAAGGCCAAGGCCAAAGCCTGTGCCACGGTACTTGAGGTGCTTTTGAATAAAAGAGTAAGCTGAAGGCTGACGGCTGACCGCTGAAGGCTGACCGCTGACCGCTGACTTATTACTCAAGAATTAACTTCTTAAGAAAGTTCTTGACTTTGGTTACTGGAGATTTTTTCAGTTGTATTTTTTCTCCTGGTCGAGCCTTAAATAATGTGGAATGATCCCCACTCTTGGAAAGCTCTTCAGCTGGTCTGCCATTGCTGTAGTAGTAAAGTGCCAAGGATTTCCGAGTCCGTCCTTCTGGACAAGTTAATGGCTCAGGATGTCCGTGATAGGAAAAATCGGTAGTACTGAATATGACACATCGGTTGAAGATGGGGAGAATTTTTTTCTGAGACTGAGTCATCTCTTGATCCCACATTTCAAAATAACCACCATAGTCTTCTTTCCAATCTTTGTTGAGATAGATCAGAAGATTTAAGCGGCGGTCAAGGCGCAATTTTGTATGGCGATTGAAATCAGCATGGATTTTCAAGTAACCACCTTTTTCGATCTGATGCAAGCCACCACCAACAAAATGAGGATCAGGGATAATTCCATCAATACCAGTTAAATTTTCTAAAAAATTAATGAAAGTTGATGAATTGAGCTGATACAGAAAAAAACGGGTGTACTCTCCCATTTGGATTTCCGATTTTGAGGCCAGTTTTTTTTCTGGGGCAGCCTCAAATTTTTGCCAATCAATTGCATCAGCTTTAGGAAACTCATTCAGAATATTATCTAGAATCTCTTCTGGAAAGAAGTTATCCATGATAATGTGTGGGAATGGCTCAGCCTGGGCGTAGGCTTCACAATGCTCCTTCGCAAAGTTAGTTAACTTTTCCGGGTCTAGGCAATAGTTTAATTTTGAATCCATTTTGTTATCCATTGTTTATTTTATAGTTTTTATTCTTAATTAAGAATAGCAATACTAAATAGATCGTGATAATTTTTGTTACCTACTCCCTGCTCCCTGCTCCGCTGTTCCCTGTTTTAAAAAAGTCCACTGATAGGATATCCAAAACCCAACATATATCGAGCCCAAATCACCCACATCAGTAATGTCAACAGTAGTGCAGTAGCCCAGAGGTCTTGCTTAATAAAGGAAAGCCCTTCTCGACAGAGACCATAAGTTATTACAAAATAAGGGAGAATGTCATTGAAAGCAATCACGACTACTGCTCCGAGTGGTCCATTGTCGAACCTTTGCATCAGATAAAATCCTAGGGGTATGCCAATACAAACATTAAGACTCTTGACAAGTTGACTGTAAGCGTTATAGTTTGGCTTCCCAAGAGCCATCAGAGCTTGCTGAACCGTATCAATCAATAATGCAGGCCAGATGCCTAGGGTCAGGATTGGCAACATCCAAGCCGCCTCATAAAACCTCTCATCGTATAAGATAAAAATCGCAAAATCTCCAAAAGCAGTACTGACTGTCAACATCAATGCTGCAGCCACTAGGATAAGTTGGCGATTGTACCAAATCTTAATCCGAAAGGTTTCCCGAGGCAAGTCAGCCAGTTGAGAAAACGTTGGCAAAAGCACCTTGGAACTAATTGCCGAGATTACCTGAGAAGGTAGGTACGCTAAATTAAAGGCAACACCATAAATCCCCAATAGCTCAAATGAAAACAATTTGCCTAGAATTAGTCGATCGGCTTGGGTCGCGAGAAAGGTAAGCGCGGTTGAAATAAATATCCATTTCCCGAAGGAAAAGATGCTGTTGGCTGCCTCTTTCTCCCAGGTAAAGCGGTTTGATTTTCCGGGAATTAACCAATGACTCAATAGCATTTTGGCCAATGCCGTCACCACATTCCCAGCAGCAAGAGCCCAGATTGTCCGATTGAAAAAAGCCCAAACAAGCATCACGATCAGGCCGGACGATTGTACTACCAGCTCAAACATCATGATCTTGCCAAATGCCATGTGGCGGTTGAGGCTCCACACAGCAGTGGAGTTAAATCCCTCAATCAGTGGCATCAGACCAATGACTGGCATCAGCCATAACAGCTGCGGGTTATTATAGAAATGGGCAATCGGCCAAGTAATTATAAGACAAGCCACCCACAGCAAAAGGCCCCGACAAACCTGAATAGTCCAGATAGTATTCAGAAAAACTGGGTCATCCCCACGTTTATTCTGGATGATGCTTGCACCAATCCCGACATCGGAGAATAACCGTAAGCCAATGATGAAAACGTTGGCTAGAGCCATTAAGCCGAAAAACTCTGGTGCAAGCAGGCGGGTCAGAACAAGATTACTTGCCAGTCTCAGAAACTGACTTGTTCCATAACCAGCTACTGTCCAAATAGCCCCACGGAGGAGTTGTTTTTTAAGTGATGAGGACATGGTTAGATTTCCGAGTAGGTAGACGGGATGGGTGGGGTTGCAGACTTAAAGGCATCAGATAATTTGATTAGTTTTAAAGATTGGCTCTACAGCTGATATCTGAGCATGTTGTGTAATGTAGGTACGTTACAGCTAGGTAGATAATAGTTGTTGAGCACCAGATGAATACTCGCTAACCGTCTTTAACCGTCTTTTGCCAGAAAGGAGCTGGCTGTTGAGATGAGAAATAATGACTCATAAAGTTGTGAGCATTTTAAATCCTTGAGAGCTTAGCACTGCTTGGTGGTGCCTCAATCGGAGCTTGCTTTGGAGGTAGTTCAGGATTAGATAGAAATAGGGCTGACAATTTCTTGGCTTCTGTTGCGACATCATGCCGCCTAGCAATCCGCTCCGCCCCAGCTTTACCCATTTCCTCCAGGGTTTCCACCGGGGAGTTTAAGGCTTCAGCCATTGCTGCGGTTAAGGCTTCAACAGAGCCTGGTGGCACCAGCCAACCACAGTTACCATCACTCACCAACTCAGGTATTCCGGCAACATAAGTAGTAATCACTGGACGACCCAGGGCTAAAGCTTCCATGAGCACGACTGGTAATCCTTCCGCAAAGCTGGGCAGTACCAGGGCTCGTGCTGCTAAAATTTGTTGCTGAACCTCAGTATTACTAGCCCAGCCAGTAATCTGAATGTGGTCTTGCAAACCCAACTGGGCAATAGTTGCTTCAATTTGCGATCGCAACGGTCCATCACCCACTAGTACCAACTTGAACTGCAAGCCCTCAGCCGCTAACTGATGCGCCGCTTCAATCAAGAGTAGATGTCCTTTTTGTTCACTGAGGCGACCAACGCAAACTAAGCGTGGCACCTCTGGTATGGGGGTATGGGGTTTACTCAAAAACATCTCATCCACACCACAGTGGATCACATGGATTTTTGACCACTGATTGTGGCTGCACCATCGATAAAGCTGGCTTTTGCCAAAGGAGCTAACAGCGACCACAAAAGCAGCTCGGTTGATTTTTTCTCTTAAGGCGAGAAGTTGGGATTTATCAAACTCTTCTGGACCATGAACTGTGAAGCTGTAAGATGGTCCACCGAGAGCATGACATAACATCGCTACTGTAGTTGAGTTTGTTCCGAAGTGGGCGTGAACCTTGTCAATATCTGACTCGGAAAACCAACCCAGCACAAGGCAAGCCTCAGCTAAGTAGGCTAGATGATTCAAAACTCCTCGGTCTGAACCCCAGCCGATTTTGAGGGTCAGCCCTAAGGTCTTCAAAAGACGTATCGGTCTGGTTAAGGCAGTGCGTAATAGGCTAAAACACAAGCCCACGATGCCAACTCCTAAGACAAATCGAGTCTTCTGTAGCTCTAGTTGATCGGCTTGATCAACTAGTTCAGAAGCGCAGGAACGGATAGAAAAACGTTTGACTTGAATACCGCAAGCCTCAAGGCCTGCAATCTCTCGCCGGATGAAGCTGTGACTTACCTTAGGATACTGATTAACTAGATAGGCAATTGTCATCGTGAACTAGGGGCAACGGTATGTCTGTTTCTATGAATTTTTCGTAGTTCGTAGATTTACACCTTATCTAAGAGATGGAATAGATCGAGAAAAATCTTCAAATGTTTCAAGGGATGTAACGCCTTCATTAACATCACCTGATTAGGCTCCATTGTCCGTACCAATTTTGCCGCCTCCTCAGGCGAAAGCAACTTTGGTGGCAGTATGTTCCTAATTGTTCTTACTAAGTGTGAACTCAGAATCCGGATTGCGATCGCATCGGGGATAGGTAATATCTTGTGCGGCAGAATTAGTTTTGGTGGCAGGTTGAACGCGATTGCGTGGCCTTTTGGCCAAGGTTGTCTGTCAGAATGAAGAATGTAGAATTTAGAATGCGCGCATTTGGAATTCTTCATTCTTCATTCTTCATTCTTCATTCTTCATTCAAAAATGGTGAACAACCGATTAACCTTCAGCAACCGATGTTCTAGGGTGAGACAGTCAGGGAAGATGGTTGAACACGATTAACTACTACCCCCAGACAGGTTAAGCCAAACCTGTCTATTTGATCGAGAACTTGCTTGAATCGAGATTTCTTAGTTCCTCTTAATCCGACCACCATCAAGATTCCATCTGTATTGGCAGCCAGGAAATTGGCGTCTGTATAGTTCAGTAGATTAGGAGTGTCATAGATAACCAAGTCAAATTTTTCCTGAAAATGCCCCATAATCTTTTCCATGCGAGTAGACCCCAGCTCTGGAGCAGATTCTACTAAGGATTGCCCAGAAGTCAACACAAAAAGATTATCTGAGAAAGGCGATCGCTCCATCACAACCTCTAGGTCGTTTGATAGCAAGTCCCTCAGTCCTTGCAAGTTCTGTAAATTCAAATTGGTGTGAAGTTGAGGTGAATGGAAATTAGCATCTACTAATAGAACTCGCTGACCTCTGGAGGCTGCGATGA
>NZ_JAAHFV010000263.1:0-9378 GCF_010672755.1 Moorena sp. SIO1F2 | reverse complement strand
CTAAAGCTATAATTGAACCAATATGTGCCCCAACATCAATAAAAGTCTTGTTGTGATCACATAATTGAGTGACCAAACGTGTAGCGATATGATCGTTAATTATAGTTCCTAAACTTTCCGATTTAGTGACCGCCCCTTTTACCCTATCTATTGTATCACGGGTTGCCATTGCCAGTTTCCCAAGGAAGGTACCCAGAATTAGTTGCTTCATTACGAGGTAGTTGCCTTTAGAGCTTAACTACTACTATACAGTCTAACTTTGGGTCTTCCGGACAAAATGATGCTAATTGAGCACAGAGCAACTCTAAATCTAATGCTGGCCAAGGATTTTGGGTATTTAGATATCCTAGACGAGTAAGAAACAAATTCTAAAAAAAATACATCTATACAGAATAGTTATTTTAGCTGATCGTAAAAATTAGATCCTCATAAATTAGAATTTTATTTATTTGTAAATGCTATATCTACAAACCAAACTATCTGGAAAAAACCAAATTATAATTAATCTAGTGTAAGCATTCAGCTATCAGTTTATGGGCTACGTTAAGTCCCAGCGTCGTTCGCACAGCGTGGCCAAACGCGCCCCGCGTGGCCTTTAGGCCAAGGCCAAAGCCTGTGCCACAAAGCTGTTCCCGTAGCGTGGCCAAGCTACGTGAATGGCCAAGGGTTTTTCTGTTGACTTTCAATTCTCATTCATCTATCAATATTAAATTCTCCCGTTCCCGTAGCGTGGCCATAGGCCAAACAGGTTTATTTTAAGCTGACGGCTGACAGCTGACGATATACTTTTCTTATTCCAAGAGGATTTTGATTAATTAATTCTTATCCAGAGTGTTGTATATTTGTGATGTATATAGCAAAGACAGCAATTTGTCAAGCCCTCTTACCAAAACTTCACGGTCTTGCTCCCATCACCTGTGGGCTTGATATCCTCAATGGATTGTCTTTTTTGCGTAGCCTTGAAGGCCCTAGCCCTTCGGGCTAATCCCTCTCAAGTTCCTACACATAACTCATCAATTGTAAAGCAATTTTTAAATTACTGAAAATGGTGTCCTATTTGGCACTTATTTCGGCTTTACCCCTAACTGTTCAATATTAATTAAAAAAGGAAAAATTAAATCTCCGGATCTGGTAAAATGTGACGGTATAGTTAAATCATGAACTGTTTATTTAACTATTTTTTAAAAAAACCATATTCAGAACTACAAAGCTGATTAGAGTTTCTCTTCGTTTTAAAAATTAGGTAGCTTGAACGGAGTTATTTTTAGTTTGTCTAAGTTTTTACGGTTAGGGGCAATATCTGAGCATAGCTATACTTCTTGAGTAGTCAGTCTATACACATCACCAGGAATAAAGCTCAGAATAGATCACCAAAAATTCTGATATAGTTAACGTTTTTCCTAGAAATTACCAGTTATTTACTGTCCTATAGTTAACCAAAAATGACGATTGCCAAAACCTACTCTGGAATCAATTCAAGTATATACCATCTACTTGAGACCAGGGCAAATAAAAATCCCCAAGACATAGCCAATGGCCGTCGCTTTTTTGGCGATCGCCTCTGGTGCCACCTGTGCGCCTCTCAATCCTGGCTATGTACAACCTGACACAATTGAAAATTGCGAAGAAGTTGAGCTATGAACACTGGTGAATTCCTGGACTATCTCAAAAGTTTGAATATTAAGCTTACCGTTAATGGAACTAAGCTCAAGTGTAGTGCACCCCCTGGTGTGCTAACGTCAACTTTGCAAGCTCAAATTGCAGAACGTAAAGCAGACCTCTTAGGGTTTTTGCAGAATATTTCAACATTGGCCAATAGTCAGACCAACCACTCAACTCGAAACGTTGCAAAAGAGAGGATATCGTCGGTACTCCAGCAAGATCAAGTCAACAGTTCTTCAATACCTCCTCAGAATGACTTCCCACTAATTATTGTATCTCCAGGCAATAATGTAAGCCTGTGTGATTGGGTCACTCAACATCGGCAATCCCTGGAAGCCAAAATTCTAGAACATGGTGCAATCCTATTTAGAAACTTTAATTTGAATGGCATTGCTGAGTTTGAACAGTTTATTAAGGCGATCGCCGGTAGTACTATGGCTTATAGTGGGGAATCCGTTGGAGTCACTCCACGTACACCAGTTCACGGTAATATTTATACCTCAACAGAATTTTCCGCTAAATTTAAAATTGCACTGCACAATGAATCTTCCTTTGCCTACACCTGGCCCTTAAAAATTTTCTTTTACTGTATACAACCAGCACCAGAAGGAGGTGAAACTCCCATTGCTGATAGTCGCAACGTTTTGCAGCAAATTCCCGACTCGATTAAACAGCGTTTTCTACAACGAGGCGTGATGTACTTGCGAAACTACGGCATTGGTTCTGGACCTAAATGGCAGCAAGTTTTTCAAACGACGAATAAAAGTGTTGTAGAAGAATATTGCCGAAGCACTGACACGACGGTAGAGTGGCAACCGGGCAATCGCCTACGGACCCGTTCCTTTAGACCTGCAATTGTCAAGCATCCTCTAACGGGAGATATGGTCTGGTTTAATAACATATGTCAAGCCAATGTCGCATGTCTTAATGCCAGCTTGAAAGAAGCAATGCTGGATGCTTTCAAACTTGAAGATTTACCGCGCAATAGTTATTACGGTGATGGTTCGGAGATTGAACCCTGGGTGTTGAATGCTCTTCAAGCAGCGTACCAAAAGGAAAAAGTTTTATTCACCTGGCAAAAAGGTGATGTATTAATGTTAGATAATATGTTGGCTGCACACGGACGAGAACCCTTTGTTCCTCCTCGAAAAGTAGTAGTAGGAATGGCAAATCCAGTCAATCGCCAGTCTGTTGGAATTATTAGTAATCTCGCGTAAATTTATATATTCAAGTTTTATGAATTTTCAACCATTTGAGAAGTCAGAGATT
Source organism: Moorena sp. SIO1F2 (assembly GCF_010672755.1). Classification (NCBI taxonomy): domain Bacteria; kingdom Bacillati; phylum Cyanobacteriota; class Cyanophyceae; order Coleofasciculales; family Coleofasciculaceae; genus Moorena; species Moorena sp. SIO1F2. The sequence goes on along the minus strand of NZ_JAAHFV010000263.1, from coordinate 6,447 downwards.
GAACAATCCATTAATCGCCGATTTGAAAGTCAAGTTGCTCGATATCCCCATCACATTGCGGTTAAAACTTCTGAGTGTGAATTAACTTATGACACTTTAAATCAAGCAGCTAACCGTTTGGCTCATCAAATTCTGCAACAGTGTCCTCCAGAACAAGAACTTGTACCAATTCTATTTGAACATGGTGCTTCTATGGTGGTTGCAATTCTAGGTGTACTCAAAGCAGGTAAAGGCTGGGTACCCCTAGCTTCTTCTTATCCACAGGTAAGGCTAGAAACCATTTTGAGCGAACTTAATGCATCGGTGTTGATTACGAATCAGCGCAACCTTAACCTTACAGAAGTTTTACTACCCAATAGGGAACAGATTATCAACATTGATGAGATAGATCCACATTTATCCGGTGACAACCTAGATATTTGTGCTTCAGCAAATGCGATCGCTTGCGTCCTTTACACATCTGGTTCAACAGGAAAACCAAAGGGTGTGATTCATAGCCACTGCAATCTACTTCACCTCATCAGACGCGGTACAAATGCCTTAAAAATAGATGCGAATGACCGTTTATCACTTCTTCCTTCCTATAGCCATATAGGAGGGACGAACAATATTTTTCGAGCGCTACTCAACGGTGCAATGCTTTTACCTTATGACCTTAATGAAAAAGGATTAGTAGGTCTTTCAACTTGGCTGATTGAGGAGAAAATCACAATCTACCATTCCGTTCCCACAGTTTTTCGACATTTCATTAATACTTTAAAGGAAGACGACACATTTCCAGATATTCGTGCTATCCACCTCGGTGGAGAACCAGTTTATAAATATGATGTTGATTTATTTAAGCAATATTTCTTTGATAGTTGTCTGCTGCTCAATAATCTAGGATGTACTGAATTATCTAGCTACAGGCAGTATTTTATTTACTCAGACACAAAACTTCCCAGTAATATCGTTCCAGTTGGTTATAAAACGGAAGATGTAGAGGTATTATTACTAGATGAAAATGGCAAGGAAGTTGCAACAGGTTGTACGGGCGAAGTAGTTCTGAGAAGTCCTTATCTAGCACTGGGTTATTGGCAACAAGCCGAGCAAACTAATGCTGCTTTCTTCCCCGATCCAGAATTTCTTGATCGACGATGCTATAAAACTGGTGATGTCGGTTATTTTCTCCCAGATGGTTGTTTAGTTCATGTAGGTCGCAAAGATTTTCAAGTCCAAATTCGAGGTTATCGCGTTGAAATTGCCGAAATTGAAGCTGTACTCTTTGAACACCCAAAAGTAAAGGAAGCTGCCGTTAAACACCAGGATAATGGGGAAGAAAAGAAATTAGTTGGCTACATTGTTCCCCTAGAAGGAGAGCATTTGAGCAACAAGGAGTTGCACAACTATCTCAAACAACATCTGCCAGATTATATGATTCCCGCTCTTTTCGTTATGCTGGCAGCACTTCCGCTAACGCCTAATGGTAAAGTAAATCGTTTAGCATTGCCAGATACCAAACAAGAAACTGTATCTACTAGGGAAGATTATGTTGCGCCTCGAACAAACATAGAAAAAACCTTAGTCAGTATTTGGTCTCAAATCCTCAATCTTCAGCAAGTAGGTATTTATGATAACTTCTTCTTGTTAGGAGGAGACTCACTGCAAGCCATGAGAGTCGTCTCGCAAGTCCGCTCGACATTGAATATTGAACTGCCACTCCGGAGTCTATTTGAATTTCCAACTGTGATTGAATGGGCTAAACAAATTGACCGAGTGGCTTGGTTTGGGCAAAAAAAACCAGACTCTGTGGAATCTATAGCAGTTGAAAATTGGGAAGAAATTGAGCTATGAAAGCGGGAAAGTTCCTGAACTATCTCAAAAGTTTTAATATCAAGCTTGCTGTTAATTTAATTCCCCTGGTATGTTAACTCCAACCTTGTAAGCTAAGTTGTCTGAGCATAAAGCAAAAATTCTAGCTTTTTTACGAAAAGTACCACAGAAAATTGAATTATGAATACTCTAGAATTTTTATCAGAACTGCGTAATTTAAGAATACAACTCTCTACAGACGGTGAACAACTACGCTGCAATGCTCCTAAAGATGTACTAACACCAAGTTTGCGACTGGAGCTAGCTGAACGCAAGGCAGAAATTATAGCCTTTTTGCAAGATAGTTATCTGGCTGGCAATTCTACCTTTTTACCAATACAGTCTGTTCCACGGAACCAAAACTTGCCTCTATCCTTTGCCCAGCAGCGACTGTGGTTTTTAGACCAGCTAGAACCCAATAGCCCCTTCTACAACATACTAAGGGCAGTACGCTTAAACGGCGACCTTAACATTCAAGTTCTACAACAAGCACTAGATGCCATAGTTGCCCACCACGAGGTACTACGCACGAACTATATTTCTGAAAACGGCAACCCGATACAAGTTATAGCGGCACCCCAATCGGTAGAACTGCAAATCATTGACCTCCAGCAGTATGGGGAAACACAAGGTGAAATCCAACTACAAAAACGACTGCAACAAGAAAGTCAACGCCCCTTCAACCTAACATCAGATATCATGTTACGGGGCTGCTTACTGCAACTAGCACCACAGGAGTATGTGCTGTTATTAGTCATGCATCACATCGCCTCTGATGGTTCGTCAACAAATATCCTTTGGGAGCAATTAACACAACTGTACAAAGCCTTTTTAGATGGCAAACCCAACCCATTACCAAAACTCCCCATTCAATATGCAGACCATGTTGTTTGGCAGAGACAATGGTTATCGGATAAGGTACTAGACAAACAACTCAACTATTGGAAACAGCAACTAGCAGGTGCGAACCCAGTACTAGAATTACCCATAGACCATCCCCGTCCAGCAGTCCAAACCTATCGTGGTGCTAGCGAATCGCTCATCTTACCCCAAAGCTTGAGTGATGGACTCAAACAGCTTTGCCGTCAGCAAGGGGTGACATTATACATGACCTTATTGGCAGCATTCCAAACTTTACTCTATCGATATAGCAGACAAGAAGACATTATCGTTGGTTCCCCTATTGCTGGTCGCAATCGTACCGAGGTTGAACAATTAATTGGCTTTTTTGTCAATACTTTAGTGTTACGAACTCAATTTCAAGAAAGTTTGAGTTTTACTGATGTATTGAAGAGGGTTCGGCAAACAGCAATAGAAGCTTATGCTCATCAGGACGTACCATTTGAGCAGTTGGTACAGGAATTACAACCCCAACGCTCTTTGAGTTATAGTCCCTTGTTCCAGGTGATGTTTGCCTTACGAAACGATGTAATGGGAACCCCAGATTTTCCGGGTTTGACTTGCAGTCGGCTAGAAATGAAAAGTGTTGCTGCCAAGTTTGATTTTTTCCTGTCAATGAAGGAGACACAAGAAGGATTAATTGGATACTGGGAATACAATAGCGACCTATTTGATCGGGCAACCATTCGTCGTTGGATTAGTCATTTCCAAGTCTTGTTAGAGGGAATAGTTGCCAATCCCCAACAGCCGGTTTACCAATTACCTTTGCTCACAGAATCCGAACGGCATCAGTTATTAGTTGAATGGAACGATACAGCAACAGATTATCCCCAATACAAGTGTATTCATCAGTTATTTGAAGAACAAGTAGAACTCACTCCCGATGCAGTAGCAGTGGTGTTTGAACATGAGCAATTGACCTACCGGCAGTTAAATAGTCGAGCGAATAAATTAGCCCATTATTTGCGTTCAACAGGAGTAAAACCGGAAGTATTGGTGGGGATTTGTGTCGAGCGTTCCCTTGAAATGGTGATGGGGTTATTGGGGATACTCAAAGCGGGTGGGGCTTATGTTCCCATTGACCCAGATTATCCGAAAGAGCGCATTGCTTATATGCTCAAAGATTCGGCAGTATCAGTACTGTTGACTCATCAAAAGTTGTTGACATCATTACCATCACATCAAGCGAGTGTTGTCTGTTGGGATATTGACTCTGAAGCGATTAATTCTGAGAGTGAGGAAAATTTGACAACACTCGTCACTCCTGACCAATTAAGCTACATTAACTACACTTCTGGTTCTACAGGAGTACCCAAAGGTGTAGAAGTTACTCATCGTGGTGTTACCCGTCTGTTGTTTGGAGTAAACTACGCTAATCTTGATGCTAAACAGACATTTGTGCAAATAGCTCCGATTTCTTTTGATGCTTCCACATTTGAGATTTGGGGCGCTTTATTGCATGGTTCCCGGTGTGTTATTTTTTCCGAAAAAATTCCGACATCCAAGGAGTTGAGCCATCTAATTACTAAGAACAAAATCACCACTTTATGGCTAACTTCTACACTATTTAATACCATCATTGACGAAAATCCAGAAGCATTATCAGGAATTCGGCAACTACTCATCGGTGGTGAGGCTCTTTCAGTTTCCCACGTTCGTAGGGGACTAAAAGCTTTGCCATCTACACAAATTATCAATGGATACGGTCCAACGGAAAATACAACATTTACCTGTTGTTATGCAATTCCAAGTTTACTAGACTCTCAAGGGCGGTCAATTCCAATTGGTACTCCCATTGCTAACACCCAAACCTATATCCTAGACCAACATCTGCAACCCGTTCCCATTGGTATTCCCGGAGAACTGCATATTGGTGGAGCGGGTTTAGCCCGTGGTTATCTCAACCGCCCCCAACTCACCGAACAAAAATTCATCCCCAACCCATTTAGCAAACAACCGGGTTCTCGCCTCTACAAAACAGGTGACTTAGCTCGCTATCTCCCCGATGGCAACATCGAATTCCTCGGTCGCATCGACAACCAAGTCAAAATTCGAGGTTTCCGCATCGAACTATCAGAAATTGAAGCAACTCTAATTCAACACCCTGAAATCCAAGAAGCCGTAGTCATAGTAAGGGAGGTTTTACCTGGTGACAAACGCCTAGTAGCCTACGTTGTTTCTCCTGGGGAAAAGGCCGACATTCTCACCACCAAGCTACGGGGCTTTCTCAAACAGAAATTACCCCAATACATGATACCCAATGCCTTTGTAGTATTAGATGCTTTGCCTCTAACACCCAATGGCAAAGTAGATCGGCGTGGCCTACCGGCACCGGATACTTCCAGGCAGTTGGGAACCGAAACCTTTGTTGCACCCAGAGATTCAATTGAACTGCAACTAACCCAAATCTGGTCACAAGTTCTCGGTATCCAACCCATAGGAGTAACAGATAACTTCTTTGAGTTGGGCGGTCACTCCTTGCTGGCAGTGCGCTTAGTTGCAGAAATAGAAAAAGTCACTCAGACAAAATTGCCGTTGGCCGCCCTATTTCAATTTACAACCATTGAGGAAATTGCCAGTCTTCTCAAAGAACCAGAAGTAGCAGATAACCCTAACCCTAATCTATCTCCAGAGTTGTTACCACTGGATACAGATGACCTTCGCGCCTTGTTAACTATTGTAGCTGGTCGAGAAGGAGCGCGACCTCGACCGGATTCTCTAATGGTTGCTATCCGTTCCACAGGGGTGAAGCCACCGCTGTTTTATTGCGCTAATGGTGTCGGGGAAATATCTACTCTTGCCCGCTATTTAGGTGAGGAGCAACCAGTTTATTTCCTAGAATCTGGTTACGTGGTTATCGGGAAAAAAGGCCAACCGACACAGAATAATATTAAAGCGATCGCCGCTAGTCACGTTCGCGATATCCTGGAGGTATATCCCACTGGACCAATACTGTTAACAGGATATTCTTTTGGTAAAAATGTAGCTTATGAAGTTGCCAAGCAACTACAAGAGCGCGGAAAGAAAGTGGCTTTTCTAGCTATATTAGATACTTCGGGTTCGGGACAGATGTATCGCTACTATCTGCAAAGAATAGAGCCGGCTCTGGTGGCAATGAAAAAGGAATTATTACGTGGTTCGTTAGTGTCTTGTGCTTGGCAGTTAGGCTCGTTGCTCTGGGAAGTAAAAGACAATTTAACCATACAAAAGTCTATGTCTGCTGTGGGAGCGAATCAAGGAGAGTATCTGATGCAAGGCTACTCGGGTAAAATTACACTCTTCCTGACTCGGGTTGCTCGTGATCACCGTCACCACATTAAAATTCGGCGTTGGCTGTTTCCGTTAAGGGCTTGGGAGGAACACGTTGTCGATCTAATCAGAGTTCCTGGGGACCATTTGAGTATGCGAACCGAACCTCATGTGCGGGTGTTAGCAGAGAAATTAAAAATGTGCATTGATCAGGCTTTGGCTGCTGAAGCTGATCGTGAGTAATCTTTAGTTGACAAGCAGCAGTTACAGTGGTAAGGTAGACCTTACAGTTCACCTAAAATTTAAATCCTAATAAATTCGGCTCTCCTAGGGTGGCTATGATAAATTAGTATAAAATAATCCCCATAGCCTTTACTAAGTAAGGTTTTGAGTAATTTAAAAATGCAATTTTAATAAAACTGTATTTTGAGTTGATTGAATCCCTTG
>NZ_JAAHFV010000262.1:0-9383 GCF_010672755.1 Moorena sp. SIO1F2 | reverse complement strand
TCCCTACTCCCTACTCCCTACTCCCTACTCCCTATTAAAATCTCATAAACATTTATCAGGCTCAAAAGCAAAGGGAAGTAGAGTTAATGATGCTCCGTTACTTAAAGAAATGGTTACTACAAATTTTTGGTTCCAGCTACCTGCTACTGCAACATGGAGATAACGTTCATTTACCAATACCGCTTCAGAGACAACACCAGTGAATTCACTGATTCGTAACTTCATACCAGGGGGAAGTGTATTACCAAGACAGTCTTCGATTAGCAATAGCAATGCCCATTCTCGAGTATCTTCTGGTGCTTTCTGGTAAATGAACCAGGTAACAGCACATAGTTTGAACAGAATGCCATTTAAATTAACAGTTTGGTAAGAGCCACGAGCATGAGCCGGAACAATTAATCCTTTTTGTCGTCTCAACTCTTTAGCGATCGCTCGATATCTGTCCGGTTCATCCGATACTGGACTAATCCGACGCATCAATGGCTTAGAAAAAGTATAGTCAGGAAGCAGTTGCCAAGATAAACAGCTTGCTAACTGATCCATTTCTCCTCGCAGCCACTCTGCTGTATTAATCGCTGTGTCAGCAAAGAATGGTAGGATTTCCTGAACAGAACGCTTAGTATCAGCAACTGGAATTGTGATCTCTTGAGAATCTAACCAACGCAAGTAGTGCAGTAAATGATTTGGTTGCTCATCAAATAAAGACAGAGGTAAATTATAGTTACGGTTACCTTGTGGTAAGTTAGCTGATTCGCGATATTTAACCAACTCGTCGTGACGTAAAACACCTCGAATAATACCGTGTTCTTGGGTTTCTTTAACCTCAATTATGATATAGAAATGAGCTGCAATTTCTGGTAATTCAACAGCAGCTATTGGAACATTAACCCCTGGCTCTAGGAGATTTTCCGTGACAAGTATACACAGATTAAAATCCCCAACTCTCAAATTACATACCGTTTCAATCAGATTAGCATAGTCTGGTTGAAACACCGAACATTTATCCTTATTAATTGGTAGCTTATCAACCCGTTCTTCTAACCATCTTTCAAACCCAAATAACGCTAAACCATTTAGATAATTTTGCCAATGGTTTGCCTCCTTATTCACTTTTTTACTAATCTTTTTCGCTTGGTCAAAGTCTTCAGGTTCGAGCCAAAATACTTCTAGAGTTGAAAGGGTTATATCCCTGGAATCTATCCTAGCATTATTCATTAGTTTTATCCTTGTGTTCATCTAGATATCGGCACAGTCGCTGAGCATATAAACTAGTCATTGAACGGGTTTTAGAAGTACTCAGTTCGGCTACCGCTTCTTGAAAAAATTGTGTGTTCAAGAAAGCCTCGACTTCCTGCATCAGGTTACTCAAATAATCGAGCTTTGTGGCATTTTTTTCCAGAGCTAATCCTTTAGTAGTTGTTGAGATAAGCTGGAAAAAATTTTCTACAGTCAGATACTGAACGCGATTCAGCAGTTTCCCTGGTGCCAAGACTCGGCTGGCTTGGGAATGATTGGTCATATTCAAAAGGGTTGCTATCTCTTTAAGAGACTTACCCTCACAGTAAAGGAATCGGAAACCTGGGATAACCTTTGAAGCAAAACAAGCGTAACGGCGCCTTTGCTCTAAAGAGGCAATGTGCTCAGCCAACGCTTGCGCTATAGCGTGATCTAAAACCTCAATCAGTCCCTGTTCAAGAAAATCCTGCAATTCAGATTGTCCTAAATGATCTATGGTATTAATAGAGTTTAGATCAGGTAATTCTTTCGGGACATACTCGCCAGTTTCTGGATCCCGTGCTTCTAGAGGTTCCCAGATCGGACTTCCTCTGCGGCTCCAAATCTCCTCCTCTTGCAGACCCTTGGCTATCCTGGTTAGTTCTTTGTGAAGCTCTTTGGTGGAATTGATTATAACACCACGTTCTGGCAACAGGTGGAGCATGTCTTGGAGTTGGTCATCCCTAGGCTCAAGGCATTGGTTAACTCTATGGTTGACTCTATGCTTAACTCTATGGTTAACTCTATTGCGCCGTTGCTGTTGTCTGTCTTGAGAATAGACAGTATGGAACGTTTCAACTAGTTTGCGATCGCGTGGATAGAGCTGTTCAAGATGTCTGAGTTTAACTCGTCCCAACAGTGACCAGTTACTGGACAAGGGCAATCCCTGTTCAGCTAAGCAACGTTTGATCTCAGGATGTTGTTTGGTTTTAAGATATGCCCAATTGTCCAAACTGAGGCGAGCTGATGAGTTCAGACGATAGCTTGCCAAGACATCAATCGTAAAAAACTGACCAAGTCCAGGTTCAATGTCACCTTGCTTATTAACAACCAGTTGAGCTTTGCCATCACTATCGAGAATAATCGGAGTTTTGCCATCATCATTGAGTACATAGGATAGCAGCTCACGGTAAGTTAACCGATAGTCAAGGCAAAACTGACTCGCTAGTGTTTTACAAGCCTTTAGGATCGAGGAAGAAACATAGCACCGAAGACAAAGTCCAGCTAACGCCTGGCATGTAGGATCAACAGTAGATAGCTCAGGGCGAAACCAGGATAGCAGTAAATCCTGGATATCTCGCTCCCACTGAGCTGATAATCTTTCCTTTGGATGTAATCCCAGGAGTGTTTGTTCAAAAAACTCCTGTGCTTGCTGTTGATGGCAGACTTTGTAGCCTTCTTCGTTATTGGCTGGGTCAAATACCCGAATTGTCGAGTATCTAGATGCATCCATAACCGATTGAGACAGCACTCCACTAGTATATAGATGTCATGCTATTTAACCTGTGCAGTTTTCTCAAGCAAAAGCAACAAGCAAGGGGTTGGTCAATGGTGGAACGATTGAGTGTAATCAGTAATGTTATAGCAGAAGTCAGAAGTCAGAAGTCAGAAGTCAGAAGTCAGAAGTCAGAAGTCAGAAGTCAGAAGTCAAAAGTCAGAAGTCAGAAGTCAGAAGTCAAACTCTTGCGCTTACTTAGGTTTGAGACTTTTGTCATGTCCGCGCCTGCCCTGGCGACTGCTAGAATTTGAGATTCCCTCACCGTCAATCATCAAACTCCAACCTACCCTACAACGGACGCCTGGACAAAAACCACCTCCAACCCTTCAACCTCCAACCTTGGCCAATAGGCCACGCTTCGCGAACAACCTTCAACCCTTCAACCTCCCAACCTTGGCCAATAGGCCACGCTTCGCGAACAACCTCCCAACCTTGGCCAATAGGCCACGCTTCGCGAACAACCTCCCAACCTTGGCCAATAGGCCACGCTTCGCGAACAACCTCCCAACCTTGGCCAATAGGCCACGCTTCGCGAACAACCTCCCAACCTTGGCCAATAGGCCACGCTTCGCGAACAACCTCCCAACCTTGGCCAATAGGCCACGCGATCGCGTTCAACCTCCCAACCTTGGCCAATAGGCCACGCGATCGCGTTCAAAAACCTATTAATTGTGAAACTCAATCCATTTAAGCGACGAAAATTTCTATTCCAAAGTTTAGGAGCTCTGGGAATAACTCTGTTATCAACTGGTTGCCGAAAAGCTTACAATTCTCAAGAGATCATCTACTCTGATTCTGGAGATAATTCGTTGTCACTGAAGTATATTAACGTTGCCCCTACCAACAATCAACCACCAACTGGATTAATTGTCTGCTTACACGGCTTTGGAGCCAACTCCGAAGATTTGGTATCTTTGGCTAAGGCGCTAAACTTACCAGACTATCAGTTTCTATTTGCTGAAGCTCCCTTTGACCATCCTGCTGTACCTGGGGGGAAAATGTGGTATGATCTGAATGTCCCCGGCTATCAAGGCTTAACCGAAAGCAGACAGAAGCTGATTGATTGGCTCGAATCCCTGGCCAAAAGGCCACGCTACGCGAACGAAGTGAGCACTGGCGTGCCCCTATCCCGCACCATTTTGAGTGGATTTTCCCAAGGTGGAGCCATGACATTAGATGTAGGTTTAACCTTGCCAATAGCAGGCTTAGTATCCATGAGTGGCTATTTACATAGCGAACCCCAACTTCCTACAAGCTCATCGTTACCACCGATTTTGATAGTTCATGGCAGACAAGACGAGGTTGTACCGTTAATGGCTGCTCACAATGCTAGAGATACTTTAACTGGTTTAGGGATACAGGTCAAGTATCAAGAATTTGACATGGGACATCAAATCATCCCAGAGGTAGTAGTGCTATTTCGTAATTTTGTTCTTGAAGTAATGGCTAATCGGTAATCTGTTCGCGTAGCGTGACCGTTCGCGTAGCGTGGCCTTTTGGCCAAGGTCAAGGACTTTTAGTTAATTTAATTTTTTCGATTCCGAAATCCTGATAACAATTAGAAACTCAGTAGAATACAAAAGTTTGTCCGATTAAGCCTAGAGCCATCTTCCCCATCTTGCCATCCCTCGCTTTCTACACAACTAGGTGTAGTCTAATTGAGTGCAGACTACTATAATTACTCCCCTATCAATCTTGTTTGTTTTCAATTAACAGACGACTAGGGTGTAAAGTGTGAAACTGATATATTTCACAAAAAGTTTACAAAATCTTGAAATTATTTCAGTGTAGATAACACAAACTTGATGAGTAGTTGGTCACTTTAACGCGCTTCGCTAATCAACCAGAGAACTCTATGAACGTTATTGAAACCAAAATACCCGAAGTCTTAATTATTGAACCCCGCGTCTTTGGTGATGACCGTGGTTTTTTCTTTGAAAGCTACAATAAACGAGTTCTAGCAGATAAAGCTGGGATCACCGCTGAGTTTGTCCAGGATAACTATTCCCGTTCAGCCCAAGGAGTGCTTCGAGGATTACACTACCAGATTCAGCAGCCCCAAGGTAAATTGGTGCGGGTTTTACTGGGGACTATATTTGATGTGGCAGTGGATATTAGAAAAAGCTCCCCGACCTTTGGACAGTGGGTTAGTTGTTTGCTGAGTGCAGAAAATAAACAACAAATCTGGATTCCGGCTGGATTCGCTCACGGATTCCTGGTGGTCTCTGAATTCGCTGAAGTTTTATATAAGACTACCGACTTCTACGCTCCTGATCACGAGCGGAGTATTTTGTGGAATGACCCTGACCTAGCCATTCATTGGCCTCTGACCGACTCTCCTAGTCTGTCGGCTAAAGATCAAGCGGGTAAGTCTTTCAAAACAGCCGAGGTTTTTTCATGAAAAAAATCTTACTCACTGGGATTACTGGACAAGTGGGTCAAGAGTTACAAAATACTCTTAGTCCCCTAGGCCAAGTAATCGGTGTGGGGCGCTCGGATATGGACTTAGCTGAGCCGGAGAGTATTCGTCAGGTAATTCATCAGATTAAGCCTGACGTGATTGTCAATGCAGCGGCTTACACGGCTGTGGATAAAGCAGAGACAGAACTGGCACTGGCTAAATCGATTAATGCTGTTGCTCCAACCATCATGGCAGAGGAAGCTCAGAATTTAGGAGCCATCCTGCTCCATATTTCCACTGACTATGTGTTCGATGGCACCAAAAATACTCCTTACACGGAGCAAGACACTCCTAACCCCATCGGTTCCTATGGTAATTCGAAACTGCAAGGGGAAGAAGGGGTTGAGCAAAAATGCGATCGCATTCTCATCCTGAGGACTGCTTGGGTTTACGGTACTCGTGGTCATGGCAACTTTGTCAAAACCATGCTACGACTGGGGGCTGAGCGAGAAGAGCTTCGGGTGGTAGCGGATCAAGTGGGTACTCCTACCTGGGCTAAGGATATAGCAGTAACCATTACTCAACTTTTGCAAGCAATGGATTCTAATCCAGTGGTAGGGGGAATCTATCACTTCACCAACAGTGGTGTCACTAGTTGGTATGACTTTGCCGTTGCCATCTTTGAAGAAGCCAAACTCCTGGGCTTCCCCTTAAAATTGCAGCGAGTTGTTCCAATTACTACCCCAGAATACCCCACTCCTGCTCAGCGTCCAGCTTACTCAGTTCTCTCAAACCAGAAAATATCCCAAACCTTGGGAACCTATCCGCCCCATTGGCGTCAATCCTTGAGGCAAATGTTAGCAGAACTTTATCAAAAGCTTGGGTAATTGCTATAAGCATAGGGAGTAGGGAGTAGGGAGTAGGGAGTAGGGAGTAGGGAGTAGGGAATCGGGAGTCGGGAGTCGGGAATCGGGAATCGGGAATCGGGAATCGGGAATCGGGAATTGGAAAAAAATCCTGTGTACCTGATTACTATGAAAACCGCTATAGTTCAAGTTCACCCTTAAACCTTCAACCTTGGCCTTTCGGCCACGCGATCGCTGAAAGCGGGACTTCGTCCATCGCGTTCAACCTGCTAACCTTGGCCTTTGGCCACGCTACGCGAACAACCTGCTAACCTTGGCCTTTGGCCACGCTACGCGAACAACCTTGGCCAAAAGGCCACGCTACGCGAACAACCTTCAACCAAACAACCTTCAACCAAACAACCTTCAACCTTCAACCTGCTAACCTGCCAACCTTCATATTTCATAATTCATATTTCATATTTCAGACTTTATAGTGAGGATTTTATATAGCTTATGAAAGCACTAATTCTTTCTGGGGGAAAAGGCACTCGTTTACGTCCCCTAACTTATACTGGTGCCAAACAGTTAGTACCTGTTGCTAATAAACCAATTTTGTGGTATGGGCTTGAAGCGATTATCGCTGCTGGTATTACTGATATCGGTATTATTATCAGTCCTGAAACTGGGGAAGAAGTTAAGGCTAAAACAGGAAATGGCGATCGCTTCGGAGCCAACATTACCTATATCCTCCAAGACCAACCCTTAGGACTTGCCCACGCCGTTAAAGTCGCCCAACCGTTTCTGGGAGATTCTCCTTTTGTAATGTACTTGGGAGACAACTTGGTTCAAAGTGAGCTGAACTTATTTGTAGAAAATTTCCAGAACAAAAATCTGGATGCTCTGACTCTGCTAAGGGAGGTAGAAAATCCTACTGCCTTTGGTGTTGCCAAAGTCGATGAATTTGGCCGAGTGTTGCAGCTAGTAGAAAAACCCAAAGTTCCTCCTTCTAATCTCGCACTGGTAGGTGTTTACCTATTTTCTCCTGTTATCCATCAAGCAATTGCTAACATCCAGCCTTCTGCTAGAGGGGAACTGGAAATTACCGATGCGATTCAATACTTGATTGATCAGCAAAAAAATGTAGAAGCTTTTAAACTCAAAGGTTGGTGGCTGGATACTGGTAAAAAAGATGACTTACTAGCTGCTAACCAGATTATTTTAGATACTTGTCTAGAATCTGATGTTGATGGTGAAATTGACTCCGAAAGTCAAATTAGCGGACGGGTAAAGATTGGTAAGGGGTCTTATATTACTAATTGTACCATTCGTGGTCCAGTTACCATTGGTGAAAACTGCCATCTGGAAAACTGCTTTATTGGTCCATATACTAGCATTGCTGAACAAGCTACTCTAGTAGATGCTGACATTGATAATAGCGTGATTCTAAAAGGTGCTAAATTAACGGGAATTCATCAACGAATTGTCGATAGTTTAATTGGAGAAAGAGCTCAAGTTAAAGCTGCACCCCAACATCCAAAAGCTTTACGATTCATGATTGGTGATGACTCACAAGTTGAATTAACTTAAGTACAGTTTGTGAGTTAACTGTTGAAGGTTGAAGGTTGTTCGCGTAGCGTGGCCAAAGGCCAAGGTTATCAGGTTGTTCGCGTAGCGTGGCCAAAGGCCAAGGTTATCAGGTTGTTCGCGTAGCGTGGCCAAAGGCCAAGGTTATCAGGTTCCCCTTGGCGTTCCCGTAGGGTAGGTTAGTTGGTTGTTCGCTTTTGACGTTCCCGTAGGGTAGGTTTACTGATAACGTTTAATGGTTAACCAATACCTCGTTAAGCATTACTACTAGGTAAAATTAGACCTCTCTATTGAAAAGGTAGTTTGATGATGCTGTTTGGGTCAATTATTGTTTATGAAAGCCTATTGATAGCTGGCATATTGCCTGCCTATTTAATACTTATGGCCTTTAACCTTTAACCTTTAACCTTTAACCTTTAACCTTTAACCTTTAACCTTTAACCTTTAACCTTTAACCTGTAACCTGTAACCTTTTGCCTATTTTTTATAATAACCAACTGAAGTACTGACATACTCAAACTAATCATGAATTATTCTGAACAAAAATCCCTGACTACTAGACAACCTCGCCAATTACTAGTAACAGGTGGTGCAGGATTTATTGGCTCGAATTTTGTTCATCACTGGTGTGAACAGTACCCAGGCGATCGCGTGGTGGTACTAGATGCTCTGACCTATGCTGGCAACCGCCAGAATCTGGCTGGTCTGGAAGAGAAAGCCAATTTGCGGTTTGTCCAGGGAGACATATGCGATCGCGTTTTAGTAGACCGCCTGCTACAGGAAGAAAACATCGACACCGTCGCCCACTTTGCTGCTGAATCCCACGTTGACCGCTCCATTTTAGGACCCGATGCCTTTATCCGCACCAATGTAGTCGGTTCCTTTACCCTACTAGAGTCCTTCCGGCAAAAATGGCAAAATCAAGGACAACCAAGGGATTATCGATTCCTCCATGTGTCTACGGATGAAGTGTATGGCAGTCTAAGTGCTGATGACCCAGCCTTCTGTGAAACCACACCCTATGCCCCCAACAGTCCTTATTCTGCTTCCAAAGCTGGCAGTGACCATCTTGCTCGGGCTTATTACCATACCTATGGGGTCCCCACTATTATCACTAATTGCTCCAATAACTACGGACCCTATCATTTTCCCGAAAAATTAATTCCCCTGATGTGCATCAACATCCTGTTGGGCAAATCTCTACCGGTCTACGGGGATGGACAAAATATTCGAGATTGGCTCTATGTGGGTGATCATTGTCGTGCTTTAGATGTAGTGATTCACAAAGGTCAACCAGGGGAAACCTATAACATTGGTGGCAATAACGAAGTCAAAAACCTTGACCTAGTTCAACAGATTTGTGAGCTGATGAATGAATTAGCCCCTGATCTACCTGTCGCTCCAGCGCAACAGTTAATTACCTTTGTCAAAGACCGCCCAGGCCATGACCGTCGCTATGCTATTGATGCCACTAAAATTAAAACTGAACTGGGTTGGGTACCAACAGAAACCCTAGCAGGTGGACTACGTAAAACTATTGAGTGGTATCTCAGCAACCGGGATTGGTGGCAACCATTGCTATCCCAAGAGTATCAAGCTTATTATCAGAAAGTTTATGCCTAGAAGGGTTAAGGCTTGAGTACCTTGTCCTAGGTTTTAGGGAGTAGGGAGTAGGGAGTAGGGAGTAGGGAGTAGGGAGTAGCGATGCAGTGTGGTCAAGACCGCTTAGGTGCGCTTTCCGTAGGCGAATTAAATTCGCCACGGGTCGCACCTCTGA
>NZ_JAAHFV010000261.1:0-9394 GCF_010672755.1 Moorena sp. SIO1F2 | reverse complement strand
TTTTTTTTTTTCAAGCAGGAAGAGGCATACGAGGTAAGGGCGGCTGGGTGAACGGAGTTTAGGCGTTTTCTTTTTCGATCTTATAAACCATAATAGAGCTCCTTTATTTCGATAATGTATTCAATTTTACTTACCTATAATCATAGCATTTATCTCCCTATACTATAGGTAGTAAATTCCGTCCAAAATCAGGTATGAAATCACCACATTATTGATTAGTTATTATTTAGTATAATTAGCAAAAGTATAGAACAGGGAATGGGAAAACGGGAATAGGTGAATTCGCCTCAGGGCTCAATTATCAAGACTAGTTTTGGACGGCAAGCTAATGGTCTATTAGTCATTAGTCATTTGTAACTACGAGCAGACTCTGGTCAATCAGAAAGGACTAATAACCATAAAATTATGTCAGAATGTAAAGGAAAGTCCCCTATCTAGTCTTTTCGGATGTCCACTGAACTTGAGGCAGAATTGCTCAACGCTGTTGAACACCGCCGTAACTTTGCGATTATTTCCCACCCGGACGCGGGTAAAACTACATTGACAGAAAAATTATTACTCTATGGTGGAGCAATTCACGAAGCCGGAGCAGTGAAGGCACGGCGAGCTCAGCGCAAGGCAACCTCGGACTGGATGGAAATGGAGCAACAACGGGGAATTTCGATTACCTCGACGGTGTTGCAGTTTGCCTATGAGGACTGTCAGATTAATTTACTGGACACACCCGGACACCAAGATTTCAGTGAAGATACCTATCGCACTCTGGCAGCAGCTGATAATGCGGTGATGCTGATTGATGCAGCAAAGGGTCTAGAGCCCCAAACCAGGAAATTGTTTGAAGTGTGCAAAATGCGATCGCTTCCTATATTTACCTTTGTCAACAAGCTTGACCGTCCCGCACGAGAACCCCTAGAACTACTCGATGAGATTGAGCAGGAGCTGGGGTTACAAACCTATGGGGTCAACTGGCCGATTGGCATGGGCGATCGCTTTAAAGGAGTTTTTGACCGCCGAAGACAACAAATCCACTTGTTTGAACGCACCGCTCACGGCTCCCGGGAGGCGAAGGATACGGTAGTTAATTTGGGGGACCCCCAGATTGAACAGCTGCTAGAACAAGACTTATATTATCAACTCAAGGAAGAGTTAGAAATTCTCGATGGTGTTGGTCCAGACCTGGATTTAGAGCTGATTCATGCTGGTCAAATGACCCCTGTGTTTTTTGGCAGTGCCATGACTAATTTTGGGGTGCAGCTTTTTCTAGATGCTTTTTTGGACTATGCCCTGAAACCAGAATCTCGGAAATCCACAGTGGGCGAGATTCCTCCAACTTATCCAGACTTTAGTGGCTTTGTGTTTAAGCTGCAAGCGAATATGGATCCCAAGCACCGGGATAGGGTGGCCTTTGTGCGGGTGTGTACGGGTAAGTTTGAAAAGGATATGACTGTCAGCCATGCTCGTACTGGTAAAACCGTTCGTTTGTCAAGACCCCAAAAGCTGTTTGCTCAAGACCGAGAATCCATTGATGTTGCCTATGCAGGGGATGTGATTGGTTTGAATAATCCGGGGGTGTTTGCGATTGGGGATACGATTTACAACGGTAAGAAGTTGGAGTATGAAGGTATTCCTTGTTTTTCCCCAGAATTGTTTGCTTATTTGAAGAATCCTAACCCCTCTAAGTTTAAGCAGTTCCAAAAAGGGGTGAAGGAGTTGCGGGAAGAAGGGGCTGTGCAAATTATGTACTCCGTTGATGAGTCGAAGCGGGATCCAATTCTGGCAGCAGTGGGACAGTTGCAATTTGAAGTAGTGCAGTTTCGCCTCAGAAATGAGTATGGCGTAGAAACCAGGTTGGATATGTTGCCCTATAGTGTGGCTCGTTGGGTAGCCGGTGGCTGGGGAGCTTTGGAAAAAGCTGGGCGTTTGTTTAATACCGTGACAGTCAAAGATAATTGGGGACGTCCAGTGCTACTGTTTAAAAATCAGTGGAATTTGCAGCAAGTCGCAGAAGATCATCCAGAGTTGGATTTGAATTCTAGCGCTCCTGTGGTGTCTGGTTCTGAACCCAAGTCTACATAGCATTTATCTGACGGGGTGATAAGCAGCCTTGTTAGCCTTACTGGGTGTGGGGTGTAGGGTATGGTTTCTAGCCAACGAATCCCACTACCCCTCTAGAAACTAGAGGATCCTAGGCACGAACGAGCTGCACACCGTTAATCCTTAACAAAACTCGCGGAATTCCCCACCTTCTTTCAAGGTGGGGAAAGAAGTTAGCGTAAGGTAGGGTCGCGGCTTGAGCGTCGGCAGGTTATGCATAAAAGGTAACGGCGCTTTTGTAATAAGGCGACCCAACAATGAGGTTTCGTCTCCGGGATGGATAGCGAAACGACAACCTATGAGATTGGTGCTAAAATGAACATGGTTGCTGACCCGCCTGACTGACTAAAAGGCTACCTTAAAAACGGTCTAATTATCGGATGTTTTAGATCCCAAGGTATAAAAGTACTAGCAGAGCTCAGGGAAGAGACTTGCCCCAGCTGGTTAGCCATAGATGCTGTAATTCCAAGGTAAGTCTGTCGTAAAAGTTATACGTCTGCGGAAGGCGGATGTCTGCCTGTGGACGCTGAGTAAGACCAACGCTAGGAGGCGCGCGCCTCCTAGGCCGGGTTTCCCGGCCTTGGGTCGCGTTTCTGGTTGAGGCATCGGCGGATGAAGCGGGAAATCCCAAAGACGAATAAAACCGTCCCTGATTAGATCTGAGAATTGGAAGCCCCAATCTCAGTGAAACAGGTTGGGGTACTTCACTAAGACCTTCGACGCCTAGAACTACGGGGACGTTGTCTCGAATAAGAGCGCTCTTCATCCCTCAATTTACGACTAACTTGGACAAAGACATCTCGTTGCACGTAAGGATAGTCATTTACCCAAATGTCTAAGCTAGGAATATATATATCACTGGTCTGGGCAATCTTCCCTAAGTCAGGCTGATTGGACATAACCAACATCTGAGCAATTTGTCCAGGTGAAATATTTTTGTGGAGGCGTTCTAGGGGAACTTGCAGCTGACTTATAAATCCAGTTTCATCTTCGACTTCTAGATTTAACCGTCTCTCCCGGTGTTCCACAATTACCAACTCACCCCGCTGATTGACTTGTTCTTCTGTACCAATCAACTCCTCCGTCACAAATACATCCTCGATTCGACCCTGCCAGAAGCCACTATAGCCATATCGGCGCATCTTTAGGTTTCGCATACTTGCCCAATATACGGGACCCCACAACCAGTAAAGCCCTGCAGTGATCTCGAATAATACCCGGAAGGGAGCAAAAGCTGAACCAAGCATCAAAGCTAAAATTAAAATCACCACAACTGCGATTAAAGAAATTAACAGTCGCCTTAAAAAATCTCGAAACTTGCCCCAGTAGTAGCGATACTGGAGCCCCGTGGCTAGGACGGGAACGATTTGTTCAAACTTCTGGCGAGTGATCGGAATTAGCATGGGTTTTGTACTTAGTTCTTAGTCCTTAGTCTTTAGTTAATTAATCTGTCTTTAGTGTTTAGTTTTTAGATTTCTTGTGATTGATCTCAATTTTGACAAATCACGAATGACTAATGACTAATGACCAATAACTCGTCACAAGATTTTCTCTAACCCATATAGTAGACCTTTGAGCTGGGTAACTTTGCGAATCGCGAGCAGTACTCCTGGCATATAGCAGGAACGGTCGCTGGTGTCGTGACGTAGGGTGTAAATTTGACCAGGGGCACCGAAGATGACTTCTTGGTGAGCAATTAAGCCAGGTAAACGCACGCTATGAATCCGAATATTGTCTTCTGCAATACTTCCCCTGGCACCTTTTAGTTTTTCGGTTTCTTCCACCATTGCCGGATTATAGGTTTTACCTGCTCCAGCCATTCGTTGGGCGGTTTGAATGGCAGTACCGCTGGGAGCGTCGGCTTTTTGGTTGTGGTGGAGTTCGATGATTTCTACGTGGTCAAAGTATTGGGAGGCTTGCACAACTGCTTGTTGCAGTAATGCCATACCAATGGAGAAGTTGGGGATAATTAGGCAGCCAGTGCTGGCTTTTTCAGCAAATTCTGAGAGGTCTTTGATTTGGTCGGGACTAAGACCAGTGGTGCCAACTACGGGGCGGACACCGTATGCGATCGCAGTTCGGATGTTCTCGTATATGCTATCAGGGTGGGTAAAGTCTACCATCACCCCTTGGGTTTTTTCTTGGGTAGCAAGAACTAGATTGGCTTGCAGGTCATTGAGAATGGGAATTTCAACTGGTTCGCACCCCGCAACTTCTCCGGCGTCTTGACCTAGATACTTAGGATTGGTATCGATGGCACCGATTAGGGTTATGTCTTGGGCTTGAGATACAGCCTTAATCACCTCTCTACCCATTTTTCCGGCGGCACCGTTTACTACTACTGGAATGGGATTTGAATTGGACATGGTTTCAGGATAGTTTGGGGCTCTGCCAAGGTAATTCTAGTGTATATTGGGAGTTTTGGTGGGAGTGGGCTTAGGGGATGGAACCGTGAAGACCCGAGCGGACACCACGGATAGCACTAAGGGTAGATGGGTTCAAATCTTGCTTGTAGTTATAAGCCCCCGTTATTAGCCCCCAAATTCATCCCAAATTCAAGTTTACTATGCTCTTTATCGGTGAGGCTAATCCTGAAAGAAGCGATTAGTGCTGTAGTGGTAGGGTAGGGCGTGGGTCAGCATCTGGCTGAAATGAATTGTCACGGCTATACTAGCAAAGTCAGTATATGTTTGTAACTAGCTTAATTTGGTATATGAGTAGTGCTGTTAAAGTCGTTCAACCCACAGGCATTCTAGATGGTACACAAGCTGCCAGTTTTCGTCAAGAGGTTGCTGAGCTGGTGGAATCTAACGCAGATATTATTTTGATTGATTTTAAAGATGTTACTTTTATGGATAGTTCTGGTTTGGGAGCGTTGGTACTTGCTCTGAAAACTATTCGTGCTGCTGGGAGCAAGATGTATATCTGCTCAGTTAATGAGCAAATCAAAATGTTATTTGAACTGACCAGCATGGACAGAGTTTTTGAAATCTTTTCTACACGAGAAGATTTTGAAAGCGAGGTGCTTTCTACAAGATAATTCCAGGGAAGTCTATAGGGCGATCGCCCTTGGGCGTAGCCCTTTTCAAATCCTAGGTTTTGTTTCAGTAAAGGTAGGAAGATGGTTTAGGAAAATTCCCTAACCCTTAATTAACCTGAGTTCGACATAACCAACTATCCTCCGATTTAGGATTGAGGAGTCAGGATTATCCAGTCAAAAGTCAGGATTCATAATAATTAGTTGTCCAGTAATTTTGAACATAAATTGGCAAAAAAAGCCACCAATCGTTCTTTATCGGCCCACTAACCTGGCTGAATGCTTCTGATGATTGACTGCCATTGATTATCCTGTCTCCTCATTAAAATATGCCAATTTATTTCAGGTAAATGAGGTTGATTATTCCAGGGAAAGTGTTCATAAAAAATTGATTTCCAGTAACGATAAATCATCATCAAAATAGTGTTTAGGGTTCACGGCTTCCAGAGATTTCAAAATCAAATCTAGGTGACAAGCACCATTGTGATTTTGCTTACACTCTGCCAGTAACCTAATGAAGGGCTCAAGTCCCCAAACGTTCCCATTGGATTGGTTAATCTCGTAAATCCCATCGCTGAATATATATAGGGTGCTCGATTCAGTAATTTCACAGCACTGATCAATGTAATCGGCATCTGGGAACATACCAACGGGTAAGCCAGGGGTTTTTAGACGTTGTACTTCCATCAAGGAACCATGGGTCTGAGCAATTAATATTGCGGGTGGATGTCCTGCACTAGCATAGACCAGTTGACGCTTGACCTGGTTATATACCCCATACCAGACCGTGAAGTATTTATCATTTCGCTCAGTGATCTGGAAGGTTTGGTTCAACCCTCGTAGAACATCACTCGGTTGATAGTAGTTAATCGACTTTAGAGCCCGCGACCTGAGTAAATTTAGCACTGAAAGTGTGGGCAAGGCAGCTCGTAAGCCATGTCCAGCAGCATCCAGCAGATAAATTGCCAAATGCTCTGAGTCTAGCCAATAATAGTCAAAGCCATCACCTCCCAGTTTTCGGGAGGGAATAAATCGGGTGTCGATGGTCACCGATGGTTTGATCATCCGGTCTGGAAGAATCGAACTAACATACTCTGCTGCCTCGGCTAATTCTCCCTCCAACAACTGCTTTTGGTGCTGCAAATCATGACTTAGTTGATGTAACCTCAAGCCAGCTCTGACTCGTGCGTTCAACTCTGCTATTTCGATCGGCTTACACAGAAAGTCATCTGCTCCAGCATCTAACCCCTCTACCCGGTCTTCAATGGAATTTCGAGATGTCACCAGAATAAATATGGTGGTTGAGAGTCCCGGTGTTGCCTTGAGTTGACGACAGACATCCAATCCATTCATACCGGGCATAATCCAATCGCAAATGACTAGGGCTGGACGTAACTTTTGTACCTGCACCAAACCTTCTTCGCCGTTGCTAGCTACAGCTACCTCATAACCCTGCTTGTAAAGGGTTCGTTTCAGTAACATCTGAATGGCTGGATCATCATCAATAATCAGAATTTGGTTCATGGCACTGAGGTTGTACAAATTACTCTAGGATTTATCAATACACTGACTTACAATCAGGACAGCAAGTAGATTCTGACCGGCTGAATTTCACGAAACCTTGATCAGACCCCAAGGTAAGTTAGACTGAGTTACTTTTATTGATGGCATTCCCTATTGGCATACCGGATTTATTTGTTCCTAACTTCCTTCTCTTGCACCGCTTCCGGTTTCTTCCCCCTTTTCGCGCATCTCAATCAATCTTTCCGATTTTGGGCAACAGCTTCTAGGGGGCAAGACCCCCTAGAGGGCGAGACCCCCTGGCTTGATAGAAAACGGGAAAAGAAACCCCATTTGCCCCAATGGTTTTCCCAGTGCTTCTGGCAAAGCTTCTGGAAAAAATTTTCTTTGAAGGCATTGAGTATTAGTCCATGGTAGAGGGAGATATAAATCTAGGTTAAACTGGATTCCTTGATCTTAGAGTACCCTTTGGAGAGAATCAGGCTTCAATGTGGTTGATGTATGTGGTTGATGTATGTGGTTGATGTAAAAGATTTTGAGGAATTGAAAAAATTGAAAACATCTATCCAAAAATTTCCTAGCGACCTTAAGGCGTTAGAAAAGGCTTTGGGATGGTTTGACCAGTTCAAACCATCGTCTGTTCGCCAAAAAGTCTGGTTGCAGTGCCAATTAGCTCTCGCTGAAGGATTTACCAATGCTGTTCGCCATGCTCACAAAGATTTGCCAGAAGACGTTTCCATTGATGTTGAAGTTACTTTATTCCCCCAGCGCTTAGAGTTACGCATCTGGGATCAAGGACCTCCCTTTGATTTAGAACAGCGGCTGACAGACATCAAGCAGCAAATGAACCTTGAATCTGGTGGTGGACGTGGCATCGCAATACTAAAAAAAATTGCTGATCATCTCAGCTATACCCGTACCGATGACAACCGGAACTGTTTGTTAATTGTGAAGTGTTATCAGGAATTGGGAAAGAGCGATTTAAAAACTTTTTGTAAAGAAAATGTTAACGAGTCTCGATTACCAATTGTCCGACCGATGGAGTAGGATAGTTAGATGGGTGACCTAAGTGCCTGAAACTCTGATGCTGTGCTAGTTAGACTTTTGTTGACATTTATTTATACTCAGCAGAGAATAACACAAAATCTTTAATATTCTGAGTAATTCACTATTTTGTTTGGCAACACCATACCGGGTTTGGAAGAGTATGCTCACAAAATGCGATTGACGTTCCGTCACGCTACGCGATCGCATCCAACCGCCCTTTTCGG
Source organism: Moorena sp. SIO1F2 (assembly GCF_010672755.1). Classification (NCBI taxonomy): domain Bacteria; kingdom Bacillati; phylum Cyanobacteriota; class Cyanophyceae; order Coleofasciculales; family Coleofasciculaceae; genus Moorena; species Moorena sp. SIO1F2. Next base: position 1,471 of record NZ_JAAHFV010000261.1, on the reverse strand, counting down.
TAACCTTACTGGCCGCAAAGACTCTCGGTTATCACGGATAACCGTTTCTGTTGCTATGGGACAGTTACTTGCACAATTATTTTGATCCTAAATAGAATTTACGGTAGCAGGCTTTGGTGAATCCTTAGCAACACGTTGACCTGTCATCACCATAGGAACCCCATTTTCAGGAGCAATCGCGAATCCACGACGAGCTGGTTTAATGATTTTGTCTTGTGCTAGGGCTAAGTGATAATTAGACAATACCTTAGCCAAAACCAGTTTCATTTCCAACATCGCCAAAGTAGCACCAATACAGCGTCGGTTTCCACCACCAAAGGGAAAATACTCATAGGCAGAGTATTGACGCTCAAGGAATCGTTCTGGTTTAAACTGATCGGAGTCTGGATAGAGGTCTTCTCGACGATGGGTTAAATAGGGACAGGCAAAAAGGGTAGTATTGGCCTGATAGTGGTGACCCATAATAGTAATTGGGGCTGTGGTAATGCGGGCGAAGATCACAAACGCCACTGGGTAAATCCGCAGGGTTTCGTAGGCTACTGCTGTGAGATAGGGCAGTTGGGCAATTGCCATCGGGTCTGGATTATCCCCTAAGCTATCAATTTCCTCTAGCAGTTTTTGGCGCACTGTCGGTAATCGATGAATCCAGTAAAATGCCCAAGCTAAAGCGGTTGCAGTAGTCTCATGACCTGCAAACAAGAGAGTCATCAACTGATCTTGTAACTCGTGATCACTCATTAACTCACCATTTTCGTCCCGAGCGGACATCATTAAACTGAGAATGTCATTGCCCATATGCTCGGGTTGCTCTCGGCGCTGATTAATCTCTTCCTGAAGGAGGTTATAAATTTCCTGCCTACGCCGCACCAACTTGCCCCAAGGACTCCAAGCCCCTAAATCTCGTTGCAGGAACTTAAAAAACAGCATACTAGAGCGCAGGGGGGAACTAGTCATATCTAGCATGGCTGCCAGGAGTGGCTTCAGTTTTTGGTAACGGGGTCCGTGACCTAGACCGAAAACCCCCTGCATGATTACCTGGATGGTAATGTCTTGCATGGCAGTACGGGCAGTAAAGGCTTTAGCGATTACCCACTGACTCGCTACCTGCTGGGTAATATCATAAATCAATTGACTGTAGGAATGGATTCGTTGCCCATGAAAGGGAGGAATCAAGAGTTTACGCTGCCGCTGGTGGGGTTGACCATCGAGTAAAGTCATTGAGGTTTCCCCCAGCAAGGGTCGTAGCAGCTTATTTCGTTCACCAGACTTAAACTGGCTAGGAGGAGCGGTCAAGACTTCCTGAATTGCTTGGGGATGGCTGAGGATGACTAACGGTCCGAAACCACTTAGCCGTATGGTAAATGTATCTCCATAGCGTTCTACACACTGATCCAAATACTTCAGAGGGTCAGCAATCCAATAGATTAACTGTAACCACTCAGGGATTTGAGGACCTTCAGGCAATTTAAGA